>NZ_JBHXMF010000092.1:0-26689 GCF_042721055.1 Streptomyces sp. NPDC058470 | reverse complement strand
GGGCGCCCCCCCCCCCCACCCCCCTCCCCTCGCCGCCCCCCACGGGCTCCCCCCCCCCCCCCTCCCGCCGGGCCCCCCGGGGGGGCGCCCCCCCGGGGGGGGGGGCCCCCCACCACATACCGGTTACCGTCCCGGCGGGATCGCGCACCACATACCGGTTACTGTCCCGGCGGGGTCGCGGATGAGTGGACGTCCACCCCTTCCAGGACGGGCTTGGCGGTCTCCACCGGTACACAGGGCTTGATGGTGCCCTTGACCGCGTAGAAGTTCGCGGCCAACACCATGCTGCCCTTCGGGGCGTCGTACTCGTGGTTCTCGAAGGCCAGGGTGTCACCGGGGTGGAGCGTGATCTTCCAGGCGTCCAGGTGGGATGCGGCGCGCGCCCCCGCCTCGGGCTCCCCCTCCTTGATGTGGGCCCCGCCTTCCGTGGCCCCTCGGATGTCGAAGTTCCCCGGGATGGACTGGCCGCGCGGCTGCTCGCACGTGTGGGTGTCGTCGAGGTCCTGGATGTCGACGTGGATGCCGTTCTCGCGCAGTCGGTCGGCGAGTTCGCGCTGGGCGCCGCGTCCGGGAGAGAGGTCGTTGAGGGTGAGCGAGACGCTGCCGTCGTCGTGGCTCTCCACCGCGTACGCGGTGGAGTCGGCGGGTGAGCCGGGTACGAGTACGACGGCGAGCGCGGCGGCCGCGCAGGCCCCGGAGGCGAGGGCGATGCGCGGCCGGGTGACCAGACCACGCACCCGGGCGGGCGCCTCACTCGGCACGACCTCGCCGAGCCGGGGTCCGACTGCGCCGAGCCGGGTCTCACCGGCGCCCAGCTCGCCGGGTCCGGCCTCGCGCAGTTCGATCTCGCGCTGGAGTTCGTTCAGCAGTCGGTCCTCGAAGGTCGTCCTGGTGTTCATGCCTCTCCCCCTGTTGCCTCGGATACGTACGTAGGTGATGGCTTGGGTGTGGACTCGGGTGTGGGATCAGCGGCGAAATCGTCCTCCGCGCGCAGATGCTTTCGGGCTCGGTGCAGGCGGACTCTGGCGGTGACCTGACGGATGCCGAGTGCGGACGCGGCCTCCGGGAGGGTGAGTTGGTCGACGGTGATCAGCTCCAGGAGGGCCCGTTCGCCTTCCGGGAGCCGGTCGAGCGCCGCGAGTGCACGTCGGCCCGGGCTCTCGGCGTCGAGCTTGTCCTCAAGGCGGGCGATGTCGTCGGCGTCGAGGAGACGCCGGCCCGAGATCCGCTGATCACGGAGGGTCTCCCGAGCGATCCGGCGGCGCTCCGAGGACACGACGTTGCGGGCGATGCCGTACAACCAGGCGGTCTCGCTGCCGAGGCCCGGCCGGTAGGTGTGGGCGGAATCCAGGACCGCGAGGAAGATCTCGGCGGTCAGGTCGGCGGCGGTGTGCGGGTCGGCGACACGCCGGGCCACGAATCGCGTCACCGCGTCGACGTGGCACCGGTAGAACTCTTCGAAGAGCTGTGGGTCACGTGCCGCGGCGGCGGGGCCGCCCCGTATCCGTTCCACTCGTGGTCTCCTTCGCTTCAGGGGCACTTCGGCTGTTCTTGGGCCGAGGCCCGGGAAGCGTTACCGGGTGAACCCGACCGCCGGGCCGTACGTGATCCAGAGTGCGGCCTCCTGAAGGGCACCCGGCCGTCGGCCCCTCCAGCCCACTGGCCCTCAATAGGTCTAAACCAATTACCGATCGGCCCTTGTCATCGGACCCCCGGGTCTGATGAGCTGTGGCCTGGGACACAACGGACACCCTGGGAAAGGGAGATGTCGTGAGCAACGAAAGCCTGGCCAACCTGCTGAAGGAAGAGCGCAGGTTCGCGCCGCCCGCCGACCTGGCCGCGGACGCCAACGTCACGGCGGAGGCGTATGAGCAGGCCAAGGCTGACAGGCTCGGCTTCTGGGCCGAGCAGGCCCGCCGGCTGAGCTGGGCCACCGAGCCGACCGAGACGCTGGACTGGTCGAATCCGCCGTTCGCCAAGTGGTTCAAGGACGGCAAGCTGAACGTCGCGTACAACTGCGTGGACCGGCACGTGGAGGCGGGGAACGGCGACCGGGTCGCCATCCACTTCGAGGGTGAGCCCGGGGACAGCCGGGCCATCACCTATGCCGAGCTGAAGGACGAGGTCAGCAAGGCCGCCAACGCGCTGACCGAGCTGGGAGTCGAGAAGGGCGACCGGGTCGCCGTATATCTGCCGATGATCCCCGAGGCCGTCGTCGCGATGCTCGCGTGCGCCCGGATCGGCGCCGCGCACTCGGTCGTGTTCGGCGGGTTCTCCGCGGAGGCGATCGCGACCCGCATCCAGGACGCGGACGCCAAGCTGGTCATCACCTCCGACGGTGGCTACCGGCGCGGCAAGCCGGCCGCGCTCAAGCCCGCCGTCGACGACGCGGTCAGCCGGGTCGACGGGGTCGACAAGGTGCTGGTGGTGCGCCGTACCGGGCAGGAGGTCGCCTGGACCGAGGGCCGTGACGTCTGGTGGCACGAGATCGTCGAGCGGCAGTCCGCCGAGCACACGCCGGAGGCGTTCGAGGCCGAGCACCCGCTGTTCATCCTCTACACGTCCGGGACGACCGGGAAGCCGAAGGGCATCCTGCACACCTCGGGCGGCTACCTCACGCAGGCCTCGTACACCCATCACGCCGTCTTCGACCTCAAGCCGGAGACCGACGTGTACTGGTGCACGGCCGACATCGGCTGGGTCACCGGGCACTCGTACATCACGTACGGGCCGCTTTCGAACGGCGCGACGCAGGTGATGTACGAGGGGACGCCGGACACCCCGCACCAGGGGCGGTTCTGGGAGATCGTGCAGAAGTACGGTGTGACGATCCTGTACACGGCGCCGACGGCCATCCGTACGTTCATGAAGTGGGGCGACGACATCCCCGCGAAGTTCGATCTGTCGTCGCTGCGGGTACTCGGCTCGGTCGGTGAGCCGATCAACCCCGAGGCCTGGATCTGGTACCGGAAGCACATCGGGGGCGACCGGACGCCGATCGTGGACACCTGGTGGCAGACCGAGACCGGCGCGATGATGATCTCGCCGTTGCCGGGCGTGACGGAGACCAAGCCGGGGTCCGCACAGCGAGCGTTGCCGGGTATCTCGGCGACCGTCGTCGACGACGAGGCGCAGGAAGTGCCCAACGGAGGTGGCGGCTACCTCGTGCTCACCGAGCCGTGGCCGGCGATGCTGCGGACCATCTGGCGTGACGACCAGCGGTTCCTCGACACGTACTGGTCTCGGTTCGAGGGGAAGTACTTCGCCGGGGACGGGGCCAAGAAGGACGAGGACGGGGACATCTGGCTCCTCGGGCGTGTGGACGACGTGATGCTGGTGTCCGGGCACAACATCTCGACGACCGAGGTCGAGTCGGCGCTCGTCTCGCACCCCTCCGTCGCCGAGGCGGCGGTCGTGGGCGCGGCGGACGAGACGACCGGGCAGGCGATCGTGGCCTTCGTGATCCTGCGAGGCACCGCTTCCGCCGAGGACGAGGGGCTGGTGGCGGACCTTCGCAATCACGTGGGCACGGTCCTCGGGCCGATCGCCAAGCCCAAGCGGGTGCTGCCGGTGGCCGAGCTGCCGAAGACCCGCTCCGGCAAGATCATGCGGCGTCTGTTGCGTGACATCGCGGAGAACCGGGAGCTCGGTGACGTCACCACGCTCACGGACTCCACGGTGATGGACCTCATCCAGGCGAAGCTGCCGGCGGCGCCCACCGAGGACTGATCGCCTCTTGGGTGTGGGGGGGCCGGGCGGCGCCCCCCCCCCCCCCAACCCCGCCGCCGCCGCGCCCCACCCCCCCATTACCCCAACCCGGGAAATAAACCCCAGACCCCCGCTTCGGCCTGGACGGCCTCGGGGGGGCAAACCGGGCGGGGGGGAACAAAAGGGCCCCCCGCCCGTGGTTAGATTTTATGGCCCCCCCGCGGGGGGTGGGGGGGGGGGGGCCGGGGCGCCCCCCCCACACCCACGTCCCCGGCGGCAGACGCGCCGATCCCCCCTTTTCCCCCTACCGTGAAGATCACCGGATAGGTCCCGCCGCACCTTGGGTAAGCTGAGTACCGCGTCAACGACGCGACAGGATCCTCAAGGTGCGCCGGGAAGTCTGGTCGGCATGTGCTCCGCCCTGCCCGCCCGACCGGAGGTCTCCTCGTGCCCGCCCCCGCGCCCCCCAGCACCCCCCGCAAGTTCCTCGGCCGGCTGTCCCTGCCCGAGCGGAACTTCGTGGCGGACGCGCTGCGCGCCGAGACCGTCGGCGGTGTACTGCTGCTGCTGGCCGCGATCGCGGCGCTGATCTGGGCGAACACACCGATCAAGGACAGTTACCGGACCGTCCTCGACTTCCACGTCGGCCCCGGCGCGCTCGGGCTGAACCTCTCCCTCCAGCACTGGGCCGCCGACGGACTGCTCGCCGTGTTCTTCTTCGTCGCCGGTATCGAACTCAAGCGCGAGCTGGTGGCCGGGGATCTGCGGGACCCGAGGGCGGCACTGCTACCGGTCGCCGCCGCGGTGTGCGGGATGGCCGTCCCGGCGCTCGTCTACACCCTCACGAACGTGCTGGGGGGCGGCTCCCTGAACGGCTGGGCGGTGCCCACCGCGACGGACATCGCGTTCGCGCTCGCCGTCCTCGCGGTCATCGGTACGTCCCTGCCGTCGGCATTGCGCGCCTTCCTGCTCACGCTCGCCGTCGTCGACGACCTCTTCGCGATCCTGATCATCGCGGTCTTCTTCACCGCCGACCTGAACTTCGCCGCCCTCGCCGGCGCGGTCGTCGGCCTCGGCGTCTTCTGGCTGCTGCTGCGCAAGGGCGTACGCGGCTGGTACGTGTACGTTCCGCTCGCCCTCGTCATCTGGGGGCTGATGTACAACAGCGGGATCCACGCCACCATCGCCGGGGTCGCGATGGGCCTGATGCTCCGCTGCACCCGGCACGAGGGCGAGCCGCACTCCCCCGGCGAGCACGTCGAACATCTTGTACGACCTTTGTCGGCCGGGCTCGCGGTACCGCTGTTCGCGCTGTTCAGTGCCGGGGTCGCGGTCTCGGGAGGCGTACTGGGGGATGTCTTCCAGCGGCCCGAGACGCTCGGTGTCGTCCTCGGGCTCGTCGTCGGCAAGGCGGTCGGCATCTTCGGCGGGACCTGGCTGACGGCCCGGTTCACCAGGGCCTCGCTCAGCGACGACCTGGCCTGGCCGGACGTCTTCGCCGTCGCCTCCCTCGCGGGCATCGGCTTCACCGTCTCGCTGCTGATCGGCGAACTCGCCTTCGGCGGCGACCCGGAGCTCACCGACGAGGTCAAGGCCGCCGTGCTCGTCGGCTCCCTCATCGCGGCCGTGTGTGCCGGAACGCTGCTGAAGATACGCAACGCCAAGTACCGGGGGCTGGTCGAGGCCGAGGAGCGCGACGACGACCTCGACGGCATCCCCGACATCTACGAGCAGGACAAGCCGGAGTACCACCTGCGCATGGCCGACATCTACGAGCGCAAGGCCGCCGAGCACCGAAGGCTTGCCGAAGTGACGGGCGGGGCAAGCGAGGAGGACGACGGTCCGGCATGATCTGACACGACCGTACAAACATGCAGGAGAGGGAGACCGCGATGAGTGCACCCGACGGCAGTCCGGTCGGCGCCGAACGCAGCATCGGCCAACTGTTCGCCTCGGCGACGACCGAGATGTCCTCGCTGGTGCACGACGAGATCGCGCTGGCGAAGGCGCAGCTCAAGCAGGACGTGAAGCGCGGGGCGATCAGCGGTGGCGCGTTCGCGGTGGCGGGCGCGGTGCTGATCTTCTCGCTGCCGATGCTGAGCTTCGCCCTGGCGTACGGGATCCGGACCTGGAGTCACTGGAATCTGGCGCTCTGCTTCCTGCTCTCCTTCGCGGCGAACGTACTCCTCGCCGTCGGGCTCGCGCTGATCGGCGTGGTCTTCGCGAAGAAGGCCAAGAAGAGCAAGGGCCCGCAGAAGGTGGCGGCCTCGGTGAAGGAGACGGCGGGCGTCCTGCAGAACGCCAAGCCGCACCCCCGCGAGCTGCCCGCACAGGATCGTGCGCCCGAGGCCATCGAGGCTGTGGCACGCTCGTCCTCATGACGGACCCCGCCACACCTTCGGCGCAACCCACTTCGGTCGTACGCCTCGACATCCCCGGCGGACAGGAACTGACCCACCGGGACGTCGCCGCCAACGGCGCGCGCTTTCACATCGCCGAGATGGGCGACGGGCCGCTCGTCCTGCTGTTGCATGGCTTTCCGCAGTTCTGGTGGACCTGGCGCCATCAGCTGGTGGCGCTCGCCGACGCCGGTTTCCGCGCCGTGGCCATGGACCTGCGAGGCGTCGGCGGCAGCGACCGCACGCCTCGCGGCTACGACCCCGCCAACCTCGCACTCGACATCACCGGGGTCGTACGGTCCCTCGGCGAGCCCGACGCCGCGCTGGTCGGGCATGACCTGGGCGGGTATCTGGCGTGGACGGCGGCCGTGATGCGCCCCAAGCTCGTACGCCGGCTCGCGGTCTCCTCGATGCCGCATCCCCGGCGCTGGCGCAACGCCATGCTCTCCGACGTCAAGCAGACGACCGCGAGTTCATACATCTGGGGGTTCCAGCGGCCGTGGCTTCCCGAGCGGCAACTCGTCGCGGACGACGGCGCCCTGGTCGGCCGTCTGGTACGGGACTGGTCGGGGCCGAGCCTCCCGGACGACGAGGCCGTGGAGACGTACCGCCGTGCCATGTGCATCCCCTCCACGGCACACTGCGCGGTCGAGCCGTACCGGTGGATGGTGCGGTCCATGGCCCGCCCGGACGGAATCCAGTTCAACCGGCGTATGAAGCGGCCGGTTCGGGTGCCGACGCTGCATCTGCACGGCTCGCTCGACCCGGTGATGCGTACGCGCAGTGCCGCGGGCTCCGGCGAGTACGTCGAGGCGCCGTACCGGTGGCGGCTGTTCGACGGGCTCGGACACTTCCCGCACGAGGAGGACCCGGTGGCGTTCTCGACCGAGTTGGTCAACTGGCTGAAGGATCCCGAGCCGGACCGGTGAGGCCGTCCGGGCTGGGCCGCTCGGGTGTCCGGCATCCGAACCGGAACGCTTGTCCTACGAACAGCCAAATGCCTTACGCATAGGCCAATTGGGGGCCCTGGGGGTGGTTATCGACCTTGGGGCGGGGGCAGACGTCGGGGTATGGGCTGGACGCACGACTTCAGTGACACAGCACGCACTCGCCGCTCGGCCGCGGGCCTGAGCTCCCATCAGAGGAGCACCCCGCCGTTGCCGGGCACGGACCTCCGAGTGGGGATCCCACGTATTCTGCGGCGCCGAGCCCGCTGGGTCTCGGTGCGGCTGCGCCATCCTCGCGGCTGAACCACCGACACACCTCACGATCGGACCGCGTACGAGCCTCTCGGCCGGGCTGGGCCGGGGACGCGCTTCGCGGGCTGCGGGCTGCGGGCTGCGGGCTGCGGGCTGCGGGCTGCGGGTGGATCATCGGTCGCCGGCTGACGGGTGTCAGAGCGCGCAGCTGTCGCTGTCCACCTGCTGGTTCGCGGTGCGCCCCTTGGTGATGTCCTCCTGGATCTCGTCCGCGGTGAGCGCGTACCCGGTGTTGGCGTCGTCGAGCGACTTCGCGAAGACCACGCCGTACACCTTGCCCTCGGGCGTGAGCAGCGGGCCGCCCGAGTTGCCCTGGCGGACGGTCGCGTAGAGCGAGTAGACGTCGCGGCGCACCGTGCCCCGGTGGTAGATGTCCGGGCCGTTGGGCTTGATGCGGCCGCGCAACCGCGCGGGCTGGATGTTGTACGCGCCGTTCTCCGGGAAGCCGGCGACGATCGCGCTGTCGCCGCTGACCGCGTCGTCGGTCGTGAACTGGAGGGCCGGCGCGTTCAGGTCCGGTACGTCGAGTACGGCGATGTCGCGCTGCCAGTCGTAGAGGACGACCTTGGCGTCGTACTTCCTGCCCTCGCCGCCTATCTGGACGGTGGGCTCGTCGACTCCGCCGACCACGTGGGCGTTGGTCATCACGCGACGGTCACCGAAGACGAAGCCGGTGCCTTCGAGGACCTTGCCGCAGCTCTGGGCGGTGCCCATCACCTTGACGATGGACTTCTGGGCGCTCGCGGCGACGGGGCTCTCGGCGAGGGCCGGGTCGGGGGGCTGGACCTCGGTGATGGTCTCGTTGGCGAACGGGCTGAAGACCTGCGGGAAGCCGTTCTGCGCGAGGACCGAGGAGAAGTCGGCGAACCAGGTGTCGGCCTGGTTGGGCAGGGCACGGGACACGCCGAGCAGCACCTTGGAGCTGCGGACCTCCTTGCCGAGCGTCGGCAGCGTCGTACCGGCAAGGGCCGAGCCGATCAGCCAGGCGACCAGGAGCATCGCCACGACGTTGACGAGGGCGCCGCCCGTCGCGTCCAGGGCGCGGGCCGGGGACCAGGTGATGTACCGGCGCAGCTTGTTGCCGAGGTGGGTGGTGAGGGCCTGGCCCACGGAGGCGCAGATGATGACGACGATGATCGCGACGACGGCGGCCGTCGTGTTGACCTCGGCGTCGTCGGTGAACGCGCCCCAGATGACCGGGAGCAGGTAGACGGCGACCAGGCCGCCCCCCAGGAAGCCGATGACGGAGAGGATGCCGACGACGAAGCCCTGGCGATAGCCCACGATCGCGAACCACACGGCGGCGACCAGCAACAGGATGTCCAGCACGTTCACTGCTTCCAGCCTCGCCTCATCGCTCTGCGGTCACTCCGTCTCGGCTGGGGGTCTGGCCCGCGGCACAGCCGCTGACGGGTGCGGCGTCCCCCAGGAGGACACAGCACGTGGGCCACCCTGTCATGCGCGCCAGTCGAGCGGGACCTGCTTGTCGCGGTCCCAGGGCAGCTCCCAGCCCGCGTAGTGCAGGATCCGGTCGATGATGCCCGCCGTGAAGCCCCAGACGAGGGCCGATTCGACCAGGAATGCCGGACCCTGGTGACCCCTCGGGTGCACGGCGGTGACGCGGTTGGCGGGATCCGTGAGATCCGCCACGGGGACGGTGAAGACCCGCGCCGTCTCGTTCGGATCGACCACGCCCACCGGTGTCGGGCGGCGCCACCAGCCAAGGACGGGCGTGACGACGAAGCTGCTCACCGGGATGTAGAGCTTGGGCAGCACGCCGAAGAGCTGGACGCCGCTCGGGTCGAGCCCGGTCTCCTCCTCGGCCTCGCGGAGAGCGGCCCGCAGCGGCCCGTCGGCCTGCGGGTCGCCGTCCTCGGGGTCGAGGGCGCCGCCTGGGAAGGAGGGCTGTCCTGCGTGGGATCGCAGGGAGGTGGCGCGCTCCATGAGCAGCAGCTCGGGGCCGCGCTCGCCCGCGCCGAACAGGACGAGCACCGCGGACTGGCGCCCCGCGCCGTCGCTCGGCGGCAGGAAGCGGCTCAGCTGGAGCGGCTCCACCGACTCGGCGGCGCGCACCACCGGGTCGAGCCAGTCGGGCAGGCCGTCCTTGCTCAGCGCCACCGGGGCGCCCTGCGTATCGCTCTCCAAGCGACCGTCGTGCGTGTTGCTCGCGTGCGTCATCGCCACCCCCGTTCTGCTGATCCCAACGCCTGCCGGTGCCGTGTTCGTTCCGTCATGCGGTGCCGGGGGGTGTCTCCGGTGATGGCCGTCCTCCGGTGCCGTGGGATCTCTCCGGTGAGAGCCGTCATCCGGTGCCCTGCGGGGTGCCCAGCGGAGGCGCCGGGATGCCGCCCGCGTCCAGGTAGGACTGCGGGGGGCTGAGGCGTTGGCCGGGGAAGCCGCCCTTCTCGTACTTCAGGAGCTTCTTCGCCTTCTCCGGGTCCGTCTCACCCTCTCCGTACGCCGGGCAGAGCGGCGCGATGGGGCAGGCGCCGCAGGCGGGCTTGCGGGCATGGCAGATACGGCGGCCGTGGAAGATCACGTGATGGGAGAGCATCGTCCAGTCGCTCTGCGGGAAGAGCGCGCCGACGGCCCTCTCGATCTTGTCGGGCTCCGTCTCCTCGGTCCACTGCCAGCGGCGCACCAGGCGCTGGAAATGGGTGTCCACGGTGATTCCGGGACGCCCGAAGGCATTGCCGAGCACCACGAAAGCGGTCTTGCGGCCCACTCCAGGGAGCTTGACGAGGTCTTCGAGGCGGCCGGGGACCTCGCCCCCGAAATCGTCCCGCAGGGCCTTGGAGAGCCCTATCACCGACTTGGTCTTGGCCCGGAAGAACCCCGTGGGGCGCAGGATCTCCTCGACCTCCTCCGGGTTGGCCGCGGCCAGGTCCTCGGGGGTCGGGTACTTGGCGAAGAGCGCCGGGGTCGTCTGATTCACCCTCAGGTCGGTCGTCTGCGCCGACAGGACGGTGGCGACGACCAGTTGGAAGGGGTTCTCGAAGTCCAGCTCCGGGTGGGCGTACGGATACACCTCGGCGAGTTCGCGGTTGATGCGGCGGGCTCGGCGGACGAGAGCGGTGTCTGGCGCGGGGGCCTGTTGCGGGAGCTTGGCGGGGGTCACCTTTTTGGCAAGGGGTGCCTTTTTGGCAGGGGGTGCCTTTTTGGCGGAGGTCGCCTTTTTGGCGGAGGCCCGTTTGGTGGTCGTAGTCGTCGCCTTCTTGGCGGGGTCCGGCTTCTTGGACGTAACCGTTGCCTTCTTGGCGGCCGCCGGCTTGCTGGTCGTAATCGTCGCCTTCTTAGGGGTCGCTTTTGCAGGCGTCGCCTTCCTGGCGGCTGCCGTCGCCTTTTGGGCAGGCTTCCTGGCGGGCGCGTCGGCCGTTACCGGCGCCCGCTTTGCCTCCTTTGTCGTTTTCTTGGTACCGTCCGTGGGCTGTTCGCCCACAGCGGAATCACGACGTACAACCACCCGCCCAGCCCCCTTGGCCTGTGCTCTCACCGGCGTTTTGGACACCCGGCCAGCCTAAAGCCCGGTACTGACATCCGCCGCGGACCCTGGAGATCGGCCCCCAATTGGCCCCCTGCCGCACTGCCCGGGACTCCAGTGCGGCAGACTTGTGACTGATCACACTGTTTGGACCGTCCGGCAAGATGGGGAACACGGTCCCCTGGTACCAAGGGGGAGCAACATCCCCTGAGCAGGTCGACAAGGAGAGAACTCGTGGACGACGTTCTGCGGCGCGCCCCGCTCTTCGCGGCGCTCGATGACGAGCAGGCCGCGGAGCTCCGCGCCTCCATGAGTGAGGTGACCCTCGCGCGCGGTGACGCTCTCTTCCATGAGGGCGACCCCGGGGACCGCCTTTACGTGGTCACCGAGGGCAAGGTGAAGCTTCACCGCACCTCCCCCGACGGCCGCGAGAACATGCTGGCCGTCCTCGGCCCCGGTGAACTGATCGGCGAGCTGTCGCTGTTCGACCCGGGTCCGCGCACGGCCACGGCCAGCGCGCTGACCGAGGTCAAGCTGCTGGGCCTCGGCCACGGCGACCTCCAGCCCTGGCTGAACGCGCGGCCCGAGGTGGCCGCCGCCCTGCTGCGCGCCGTCGCCCGGCGCCTGCGCAAGACCAACGACCAGATGTCCGACCTGGTCTTCTCGGACGTGCCCGGCCGCGTGGCCCGCGCGCTTCTCGACCTCTCTCGCCGCTTCGGCGTGCAGTCCGAAGAGGGCATCCACGTCGTGCACGACCTCACACAGGAGGAGCTGGCCCAGCTGGTCGGCGCGTCCCGCGAGACGGTCAACAAGGCCCTCGCCGACTTCGCGGGCCGCGGCTGGCTCCGCCTGGAGGCACGCGCCGTGATCCTGCTGGACGTGGAGCGGCTCGCGAAGCGGTCACGCTAGCCATACGCGTCACACCAGCCGTACGTCTGTCGCACGACTTCTTACTGAAGGGCCCTGCCACACGGTGGGGCCCTTCTTGTATCGCCGGGCGGGGACCCAGGGAGCACGGAGGCGGGAGTGCACGAGGACAGGGCGCCTGAGTCGGTCTGGACGGGCAGCCGGCGAAACGCCGGTGGCGGCGAGGACCGGCGGCGGCGCAGCAGCTGTGGAACAGCGGGCGGGAGAAGGGCAACCCGGGCGCGCCGCTGGGTGCCTGGGCGGTGGACGGGACCCTCGCAATGGCCCGCCTCGACGGCGTACGGGCGTACGGGCGTACGGGCGTACGGGCGTACGGGCTGACGACCGGTGAAGCCCTGTGGAACCGGCAGCCGCCCGACGACGGCGACCAGGTGGTCGCCCACGTCTCGCAGGACACCGCGGACGGCGTGGCCGTCGTACTGCACCACGGCGACAAGGCCGGCCACGACGAGACCAGCGACGCGTGGCACGTCCACCTCACCGGGCTTGACCTCCGCACGGGCCCGGCGGTCTGGACGCGCGCAGTGCGCCGACGAGCTGGGTCCGTCTCCGCGGACACCCGCGAAGTGGCGCTCGGCGGTGGCCGCATCGCGACCGCCCGTAGCCGTGCCGGGGACACGGAGACCACGATCCGGGTTCTCGACGCGCACACCGGAGACCTCCAGTGGGAGCGGCCACTTCTCGAAGGCTGGAGGGACGCCTCCGTCCTGGCTCCGGGTTCTCGATGCGCACACCGGAGACCTCCAGTGGGAGCGGCCACTTCTCGAAGGCTGGGGGGACGCCTCCGTCCTGGCGGCCGAGCCCGTCGTCGTGTCCACCGTCGGCCCCGAGGATCCCGCTCCCCGCAGGCTCCATGTGATGAGCGCGGACGCTGAGCGGGCTGTCGAACTGCCCCGGCCGCACAAGGGACCGCCGCCGGCCCGTGTACCCCCGTACGAGGCGTTCGGGGAGCACCCGGTGACCGTCGGCGATGCGCTCGCCGTCGAACTCGCCCCGCCCCAGCCGGACGACCAGGAGCACACGGGAAGCAGCCTCCGCGTGTTCTCCACCGCCACGGGCGACTTCCGCTGGTCGTGGTCCAGCACGTACGGCGGCACGTTCTTCCCGCCGGCCCACCGGGGCTACCTCCTGGTCCTGAACGGCTACGGCGACCGGGCGACGGTGCTCGATCCCGCCGACGGCCGGGTCGTGGCCGAGCGCTCGCTGCCCGGCCACGGCTTCCGGGCGCGCCTCGTCGCCTCCGGCGCCAGCCGCGCCGTGGTCTGCACAGCGCCGCGCACCACCCGGCGCGTACGCGTGTTCCGCTGGAAATGACATGACCACCTACCGCGGTCGGCTGCACAGTGGTGCCATGCGGAACAAGGGGCTCGACGCCCAGGGCTACATCGCCCCCGAGGGCGCTCTCGGACTGATTCCGAGGGAGTTCAGGCCCGTGGTGGCCACGGCACGCGACCGGCTCCTCGATGTCTTCGGGGCGCGGCTCAACAGCACGTACCTCTACGGGTCGCTTCCGCGCGGCACCGCGCGCGTGGGGCGCAGCGATCTCGACCTGCTGCTCGTCCTGCGCGAGGAGCCCACCGAGGAGGACCGTGCGGACGCCCGCTCGCTCGACGGCGCGCTGGACAAGGAGTTCTCGCTGATCGACGGCTCCGGAACGCTCCTGGTCAGCCGCGCACAGGTGCTGAGCGACCTGGAGACGTACGACCTGGGCTGGTTCGTCGCATGCCTCTGTACGCGCCTCCTGGGCGAGGATCTGGCCGAGTTCCTGCCGCGCTACCGCCCCGACTCGCTCCTCGCCCGCGAGACGAACGGCGACCTCGCGCTGTTCCTGGCGCGCTGGCGCGAGCGGATCGCTGAAGCCGCCGACGCGGAGGAGGCCCGGCGACCGCTCGTGCGCTACATGTCGCGCCATCTCGTACGGACCGGATTCACGCTTGTCATGCCACGCTGGAACGGCTGGACCAGCGACCTGAGGGAGATGGCCGAGGCGTTCGCCGCGTACTACCCGGAGCGGGCCGACGGGATGCGCGAGGCGGCCGTCCTCGGGTACGAGCCCAGCGGTGACTTCGCCGTCCTGCGGTCCTACGTCGACGACCTCGGGCCGTGGCTCGTCGAGGAGTACGCGCGCGTGCACGGCGTCAAAGCCCCGAGGCCCGACCAGGAGTAGGTCCCCTAGATGAGCCCGTGCTCGCGCAGGTAGTCCAGCTGGGCGCGTACCGACAGCTCGGCCGCGGGCCACAGGGAGCGGTCCACGTCCGCGTACACGTGCGCGACGACCTCGGACGACGACCGGTAGCCGCTCTCGACCGCCGTCTCGATCTGGGCGAGGCGGTGGGCGCGGTGGGCGAGGTAGAACTCGACGGCGCCCTGGGCGTCTTCGAGGACCGGCCCGTGGCCCGGCAGGACGGTGTGGACGCCGTCGTCCACCGTCAGGGACCTCAGGCGCCGCAGGGAGTCCAGATAGTCGCCCAGCCGACCGTCAGGGTGGGCCACCAGGGTCGTACCGCGGCCCAGGACGGTGTCCCCGGTCAGGACCGCCTGATCGGCCGGGAGATGGAAGCACAGCGAGTCGGACGTGTGACCGGGGGTGGACACGACACGCAGCTCAAGGCCGCCCGTGGTGATCACATCGCCCGCGCCGAGACCCTCGTCCCCGAGCCGCAGTGCCGGATCCAGCGCCCGCACCTTCGTCCCCGTGAGCCCGGCGAACCGTACGGCCCCCTCGGCGTGGTCGGGGTGCCCGTGGGTGAGCAGGGTCAGCGCGATCCGCTTGCCCGCCTTCTCCGCCGTATCCACGACATTGCGCAGATGTACGTCGTCCAGGGGCCCCGGGTCGATCACCACCGCGAGTTCGGAGTCCGGCTCGGCCAGGATCCAGGTGTTGGTGCCGTCCAGGGTCATCGCGGACGCGTTGCGGGCCAGGACGTTGACGGCTCGCGTGGTGGCGGGGCCGGAGAGCACCCCGCCCCGCGGCTGGCCGGGGAGAGCGGCTGCGTCGGTCATGCGGGGGCTCCACCGGTCGGGATGTGCTTGGTGAACTCGTCGTGGCCGGGCCAGGAGAGGACCACTTCGCCGTTCTCCAGGCGGGCCCTGGCCAGGACGGGGGTCAGGTCGCGGGCGGGCGCCGCGGCGAGGGCGTCGGCGGCAGTGTCGTACGCGGTGAGCTGGCGAAGAGTCGCAATGGTCGGCGGCATCATCAGCAGCTCGCCCTTGTCGTACGAGGCTGCCGCGTCCGCCGGGTGGATCCATACCGTGCGGTCGGCCTCCGTGGAGGCGTTACGGGTGCGCTGCCCCTCCGGGAGGGCGGCCACGAAGAACCACGTGTCGTAGCGGCGGGCTTCGAACTCCGGGGTGATCCAGCGGGCCCAGGCTCCCAGCAGGTCCGACCTGAGGACGAGTCCTCTGCGGTCCAGGAACTCCGCGAAGGAGAAGTCGCGGGCGACCAGGGCGGCGCGGTCCGCCTCCCATTCGTCGCCCGTGGTGTCGCTGATGACCGTGTCAGGGGTGGCGCCCGCGAGCAGGACGCCCGCCTCCTCGTACGTCTCCCGGATCGCCGCGCAGACGATGGCCTGGGCGGAGGTCTCGTCGCCACCGAGCCTCTTCGCCCACCACGCGCGCGTGGGGCCCGCCCAGCGGATGTGCTGCTCGTCGTCGCGCGGGTCGACGCCACCGCCCGGATACGCGTACGCGCCTCCGGCGAAGGCCATGGAGGCGCGTCTGCGCAGCATGTGGACGGTGGGGGCGGTCGGCTCGTCCTTGAGCAGCATCACAGTGGCCGCCCGCTTCGGGGCGACCGGTGTGAGCGTGCCCTCCGCGAGCGCGCGGATGCGGTCGGGCCACTCCGGTGGGAACCACTGCCCATTCGCCATGGGCGGAGGCTATCCCGAGCCGGGCGGATGTTCGAGTGGCCCTTGGGTACCCATCTGCCCGGCGGTCGGGGCGGGACCAGGAGTTTTCTCGCCCCCTCCGCCCCTACCCGACCCGTACCTGGGGGCTCTGCCCCCGGACCCCCGTATCGCGCTGAACGCGCTCGTCCTCAAACGCCGGACGCGCTGAGGAGCTCCACCTGGATCTCGACCTCGACCGGCGCGTCCAGCGGGAGGACCGCCACGCCGACCGCGCTGCGGGCGTGGACGCCCTTGTCGCCGAGAACCGCGCCGAGGAGTTCGCTGGCGCCGTTGAGGACGGCCGGCTGGCCCGTGAAATCGGAGGCCGAGGCGACGAAACCGACGACCTTGACGACCCGCGCGACCCGGTCCAGGTCTCCCGCGACGGACTTGACCGCGGCGAGCGCGTTCAGCGCGCAGATGCGGGCCAGGTCCTTGGCCTCCTCCGGCGTGACCTCCGCGCCCACCTTGCCGGTGAGCGGAAGCTTGCCTTCCACGATCGGGAGCTGGCCCGCGGTGTAGACGTACACGCCGGACTGCACGGCGGGCTGGTACGCGGCCAGTGGCGGGACCACGTCGGGCAGCGTCAGCCCGAGTTCCGCCAGCTTGGACTCGACGGCGCCGCTCATGCCCTCTCCCGCTTCAGGTAGGCCACCAGCTGCTCGGGGTTGTTCGGCCCGGGCACGACCTGGACGAGCTCCCAGCCGTCCTCGCCCCAGGTGTCCAGAATCTGCTTCGTGGCATGGACGAGCAGAGGCACGGTTGCGTATTCCCACTTGGTCATACGGGCGACTGTAGCGGCTGTCACGGGCGCCCTCCCGCGGGCCTCGTACGCCGCCTTACCCACACCTTGTCCACAGCCTCCTGCTTAGTACCGCGGCCGACTGGTTAGGCTCGAATACGTGAGCAGGCTCCAGGTCGTCAGCGGCAAGGGCGGTACCGGCAAGACCACGGTAGCCGCCGCCCTCGCGCTCGCCCTCGCGACGGAGGGCAAGCGCGCTCTCCTCGTCGAGGTCGAGGGCAGGCAGGGCATCGCGCAGCTCTTCGAGACAGAAGCGCTGCCCTACGGCGAGCGGAAAATCGCCGTCGCTCCCGGGGGCGGGGAGGTGTACGCCCTGGCCATCGACCCCGAACTGGCCCTTCTGGACTACCTCCAGATGTTCTACAAACTGGGCAGCGCCGGCCGCGCCCTCAAGAAGCTCGGCGCCATCGACTTCGCGACCACCATCGCGCCCGGTCTACGGGACGTGCTCCTGACCGGCAAGGCCTGCGAGGCCGTCCGCCGCAAGGACAAGAGCGGGCGGTTCGCGTACGACTACGTGGTCATGGACGCGCCGCCCACGGGACGCATCACCCGCTTCCTGAACGTCAACGACGAGGTGGCGGGCCTCGCGAAGATCGGCCCGATACACAATCAGGCCCAGGCCGTCATGCGCGTCCTCAAGTCCGAGGAGACAGCCGTTCACCTGGTGACGCTCCTGGAGGAGATGCCCGTCCAGGAGACCGCCGACGGCATCGCCGAACTGCGGGCCGCGAAGCTGCCGGTGGGGCGGATCATCATGAACATGGTGCGTCCCGCGCTGCTCGACGATGCCGATCTGGAACTCACGGCCGCCGCCCCCCGTACCGCCATCGCCAAGTCGCTCTCCGCGGCCGGACTCGGCGGCGCCCGTCGCGGCGGGCTCGCCGAGCGGCTGGTGGATCCGCTCCTCGAAGAGGCCGCCGAGTACGCCGAGCGGCACACCTTGGAGCGCGAACAGCGGGCCGTGCTCACCGAACAGGGCCTGCCGCTGCACGAACTGCCACTGCTCGCCGAGGGAATGGACCTGGCGGGCCTGTACGAACTTGCCAAGGAACTGCGTCAGCAAGGGATCTCATGAGTTCGGACCCGGCCCGCGCACACGCCACCGCCCACACGGAGGAATCCTCCCACACGGAGGATTCCGCCCTCGCGCAGGAATCCTCCCACGCGCAGGAATCCTCTCGCGCGCAGGAATCCTCTCGCGGGCTGGACGCCGCACGCCTCCTGGACGTCGATCCGCTGATCGACGACCCGAAGACCCGCATCGTGGTGTGCTGCGGCTCGGGCGGCGTCGGCAAGACGACCACGGCGGCGGCGCTGGGGCTGCGCGCCGCCGAGCGCGGCCGCAAGGTCGTCGTGCTCACCATCGACCCCGCACGCCGCCTCGCCCAGTCGATGGGCATCGACTCCCTGGACAACACCCCACGCCGGGTGAAGGACGTCGAGGGGGACGGCGAACTGCACGCCATGATGCTCGACATGAAGCGCACCTTCGACGAGATCGTCGAGGCGCACGCGGACCGCGAGCGAGCGGCCGTGATCCTGAACAACCCCTTCTACCAGTCGCTTTCGGCGGGCTTCGCAGGCACGCAGGAGTACATGGCGATGGAGAAGCTGGGGCAGCTGCGGGCCAGGGGCGACTGGGACCTGATCGTCGTCGACACCCCGCCGTCCCGCTCGGCCCTCGACTTCCTGGACGCGCCCAAGCGGCTCGGTTCCTTCCTGGACGGACGGCTGATCCGGCTGCTGACGGCGCCGGCGAAGCTGGGCGGGCGCGCGGGGATGAAGTTCCTGAACGTCGGGATGTCGTTGATGACCGGCACCCTGGGGAAGCTGCTTGGCGGACAACTCCTCAAGGACGTACAGACCTTCGTGGCCGCGATGGACACGACCTTCGGCGGGTTCCGTACGCGCGCGGACGCCACGTACAAGCTGCTCCAGGCACCCGGCACGGCCTTCCTGGTGGTGGCGGCCCCGGAGCGGGACGCCCTGCGTGAGGCGGCGTACTTCGTGGAGCGGCTGGCGGCCGAGGACATGCCGTTCGCCGGCCTGGTGCTCAACCGGGTGCACGGAAGCGGCGCCGCTCAGCTGTCGGCCGAGCGGGCGCTCGCCGCCGCGGAGAACCTCGGACTCGTCGCCGCGGAGAATCATGACCTCCTCGCCGCGGAAAACGCCGGATCGGTCGCCGCGGAGAATCATGACCTCGAAGGCGCGGAAAATCTTGACGAGGCTCGCATTGTCGATCAGGGGGGCGGGAAGGCTGGACTTCGTAACGCTCCCGACTCGTACGACCGTTCAGAATCTCCCGCTTCCGAAGCACCGGCTCCCGACGCGCCCGACGATCCCGACCAAGGCTCCCCCGTCGCCACGGACAGGACCGTCACCACGGAAAAAACTGCCACCGCGAACGGGAACATCGCCGCGCACGGGGCCGCCGCCGACACCGGCCGGACCGTCGAACAACTCACCGCAGGCCTGCTGAAGCTGCACGCCGAGCGCATGCAGCTGCTCTCCCGCGAGCAGCGCACACGTGACCGCTTCACCGCCCTCCACCCCGAGGTGGCGGTGGCCGAAGTGGCGGCGCTGCCCGGCGACGTACACGACCTGGCAGGGCTGCGGGACATCGGGAACCGGCTCGCGGCCGGTCGGCCGGAGCTGCCCGAAACCAGCGCCTGACGCGGCGCCTTGCGTGATCTGACCTGGCGCGGCGCCTTCGGTGTCCTGAGAGGCCCGCGGTGGTCTGAGGAAACGCCCTCAGCCCACCGCCAGGTAACGCTCGTACACCTCTTCCTCGTCGAGGGGCAGCAGGCCCGCGCCGCGCTCGTACTCCGTGCGCGCGGTTTCGAGCAGGCGTCGCCACGAGGTGACGGTGGGCCGCCGGCGCAACAGTGCGCGCCGCTCCCGCTCGGTCATGCCACCCCACACGCCGAATTCGACGCGATTGTCGAGCGCGTCGGCGAGGCACTCCGTGCGTACCGGACATCCGGTGCACACTGCCTTCGCCCTGTTCTGTGCTGCTCCTTGAACGAACAGCTCATCTGGATCGGTAGTGCGGCAGGCCGCCTGCGCACTCCAGTCGGTTACCCAGCCCATACCGGCGCCGTCCTCTCCCGAATCGAGGCTCCCCCACGGCGGCAGCGGCATATTCACCGCCGCCAGTTGAGGACGTTACGGAAGGTGGGCACAGCGCAACACCCCCTTCGGGCCCAATCTTGAATGGCCCGAACGGACTATGCGTAAGCGGCAGATCACCCGGGGGAGTGACCTGGCGACATGCGTGATCTTCCCGGCAAAGCGGGACAGTTCAGTTGAGTCACAACGGACACCGGATGACACACAAGGCGGATTCGGACACGCCCCCAACAAGAGTTGGGCCACCTCCGGAACGATTCGGGGTCGCCGGACGTATTGATACATGGCCGCACTGCTGTGACAGTTGTGAGCAGCTTAGGCCAAGGCCTATACGCGTGTCCGGCGATTGAGAACGTAGGCTGCCCCCATGCCAAAGAAGCGCTCGGGCGGTGGTCTGTCGCCATTTCAGCAGGCCACCAAGTTCCTCGGTGTCAGCGTGCTCGCAGGTGCGGTCATGGCCGGAATCGCTTTGCCCGCAGCGGGCGCGCTCGGTCTCGCCGCCAAGGGTTCGGTCCAGAGTTTCGACGAGATTCCGGATGAGCTGAAGAGCCCGCAGCTGAGCCAGCGGACCACGATCCTGGACAGCGAGGGCGGCCAGATCGCCACGGTCTACTCGCGCGACCGGACCGTGGTAGACCTCAAGGACATCTCGCCGTACATGCAGAAGGCGATCGTCGCGATCGAGGACTCACGCTTCTACGAGCACGGCGCGGTCGACCTGAAGGGCGTCCTGCGCGCGCTGAACCAGAACGCGCAGAGCGGCGGAGTGTCCCAGGGCGCCTCCACGCTCACCCAGCAGCTCGTGAAGAACTACTTCGTCGAAGAGGCCGGCGACGACCCGACGAAGGTCGCCCAGGCCACCCAGCAGACCCTCGGCCGCAAGGTCCGCGAGCTCAAGTACGCGATCCAGCTGGAAGAGAAGCTCGGCAAGAAGAAGATCCTCGAGAACTACCTGAACATCACGTTCTTCGGCGAGCAGGCCTACGGCATCGAGGCCGCCGCCCAGCGCTACTTCTCCAAGCCCGCCAAGGACCTGAACCTCCAGGAGTCGGCGCTGCTCGCGGGCATCGTCCAGTCGCCCAGCCGGTACGACCCGGTCAACGACGAGGCGGAGGCCACCAAGCGCCGCAACACCGTGCTGCAGCGCATGGCCGAGACGAAGGACATCTCGCAGGCGGAAGCCGACAAGGCCATGAAGGCGCCGCTCGGTCTGAAGGTCAGCAAGCCGAACAACGGCTGCATCACCGCGGTCGAGGGCGCGGCCTTCTTCTGCAAGTACGTCGAGAAGGTCTTCCTCAGCGACCCGGTCTTCGGCAAGACCAAGGAGGAGCGGGCGAAGATCTGGAACCAGGGCGGCCTGACGATCCGTACGACGCTCGACCCGCAGGCACAGCAGTCCGTACAGGCCTCGCTCAAGGACCACGTCGACCAGACGGACACGGTCACCGCGGCGGCCACCCTGGTCGAACCGGGCACGGGCAAGATCGTCGGCATGGGCCAGGCGACACCGTACGGCTACGGCAAGAACGAGACCGAGTACAACTACTCGGTCAACTACGACATGGGCGGCTCGAACTTCGGGTTCCCGACCGGTTCGACGTTCAAGCCCTTCGTCGCCGCGGCCGCGCTGGAGGAGGGCCGGCCCGCGACCCAGGAGTACGCGTCGCCGTACGAGATGGACTACCCGAGTCCCGTACAGACCTGTAACAGCAAGCCGTGGGTCAACACGGGCAACGACACGGTGGAGAACGAGGCCGAGTCGGAGGTCGGGCCGTACCGGCTGAAGGACGCGATGGCCAAGTCGGTCAACACCTACTTCGTGCAGATGATCTCCGACATCGGTCTGTGCCCCGTGGTCGACATGACCGACAACCTGCACGTCACGCAGGGCAACGGAGACAAGCTGCCGGAGAACCCGTCCATCGCCCTCGGCGCGGTGGGTCTCTCGCCGCTGACGATGGCCTCCGCGTACGCCTCCTTCGCCGCCCGCGGCACGTACTGCACCCCGGTCGCCATCGAGTCGATCACGCAGAAGGTCGGCGAAAGTCAGAAGTCCCTCGCGGTACCGAAGTCGACCTGCACGCGCGCGATGTCCGAGAAGACCGCGGACACCGTCAACACCCTCCTGAGCGGCGTGATCGACTCCGGCACGGGCCAGGCGGCCGGTCTCACCGACCGCGCCAACGCCGGTAAGACGGGTACGACGGACTCCCGCAAGAACGCCTGGTTCGTCGGCTACACGCCGAACCTCGCCGGCGCGGTCTGGGTCGGCAGCGCCACGCAGAAGGTCGAGATGGAGAACATCACGATCGGCGGCGTCTGGCACGACAAGGTCTACGGCGGCCAGGTCCCGGGTCCCATCTGGAAGGACGCGATGACCGGCGCCCTCGAGGGCAGGGACTCCCCGTCCTTCAACCTCGTCAACATCCCCGACCCCCCGAAGGAGAAGGACAAGGGCAATGACGACGGGGGCAACGGGGACAACGGCAACGGCGGCCAGACCGATGGCGGCCTCACCACAACCGGCGCCACCACCGGCGGCGGGACCGTCCCGACGCCTTCCTTCTCCATCCCGGAGGGCTTCCTCCAGGGGCAGAGCAATGGTGGGAACGGGACGGGTGGGCGGGATTAGCCTGCGTGCCTGACGGTTTCGGGCCCTGGGTTTGATACGCCGGTGGGGGCGTCCCTGGTAACCAGGGACGCCCCCACCGGCGTACGGGTAGGGCGCTTTGTGTTGGTGCGGTCGCGCTTCGTGCGTGCGGTCGGCGTGTACGTGCGCTCGCGCTTCGTGCGTGCGGTCGGCGTGTACGTGCGCTCGCTTTGTACGGTGAGCGAGGTCGCTCAGGCGCCTGCGAGGAGCTGCTTGACCAGGGCGGCGACGCGGCCGCCCTCCGCCAGGCCGGCCACCTTCGGGTTCACGATCTTCATGACCTGGCCCATGGCACGCGGCCCCTCGGCGCCCGCCGCCTTCGCCTCCTCGACGGCCTGGGCGACGATCTGCCGGAGCTCGTCGTCGGACAGCTGCTTGGGAAGGTACGTGGCGAGGATCTCGCCCTCCGCCTTCTCGCGCTCGGCCGACTCCGGACGCCCACCCTGCGCGAAGGCGTCGGCGGCCTCGCGGCGCTTCTTCGCCTCGCGGGTGATCACCTTCTGCACTTCGTCGTCGGAGAGTTCGCGCTTGGTCTTGCCCGCGACCTCCTCGTTGGTGATCGCGGAGAGGGTCAGCCGGAGCGTCGAGGAGCGGAGCTCGTCGCGCTCCTTGATGGCGGCGTTGAGGTCTTCCTTGAGCTTCGACTTAAGCGTGGTCATGCCGTCGATTGTCGCAGGTGTGGTGAGACGGTTGCCTGTTGATTTCGGGGGGCGTACGTCGTGTGCGGCGAGGTTGTCCACAGGGGGCACGTCGGGTTGCCGCGGTCTGACACGATGGACGTATGCGCGCGCTATACGGAGTACCCCTGGGAATCACGGCGGTGGGCGCCGCCGGTCTGTTGTATGCGGCGGGTTTCGAGGCCCGTTCCTTCCGGCTGCGACGGGTGACGGTGCCGGTGCTGCCGCCCGGCATGCGACCGCTGCGGGTTCTCCAGGTCTCCGACATCCACATGGTGAGCGGCCAGCGCAAGAAGCAGCGCTGGCTGCGCTCACTGGCGGGCCTGCGCCCCGACTTCGTCATCAACACCGGGGACAACCTCTCCGACCCGGAGGGCGTGCCCGAGGTGCTGGACGCGCTGGGTCCGCTGATGGAGTTCCCGGGGGCGTACGTCTTCGGATCGAACGACTACTACGGCCCCAAACTCCGCAACCCCGCCCTGTACTTGTTCGAGAAGGCCCAGGGCCGCCACGGTCTGAACGGCAACACGCCGGTTGTCGGCGCCCTCCAC
This sequence comes from Streptomyces sp. NPDC058470, assembly GCF_042721055.1. Taxonomy (NCBI): domain Bacteria; kingdom Bacillati; phylum Actinomycetota; class Actinomycetes; order Kitasatosporales; family Streptomycetaceae; genus Streptomyces; species Streptomyces sp. NPDC058470. The sequence goes on along the minus strand of NZ_JBHXMF010000092.1, from coordinate 3,216 downwards.
AACCCGTGGGAGGGCCTGCGTGACGCCTTCGACACCGCGGGCTGGCTCAACCTGACGAACACCCGCGGGGAGCTGAAGATCGAGGGCGCGTCGGTGGAGCTGACCGGCCTCGACGACCCGCACATCAAGCGGGACCGGTACGAGCGCGTGGCCGGCGGCCCGTCGGAGTCCGCCGACTTCTCGATGGGCGTGGTCCACGCCCCGTACCTGCGCACGCTCGACGCGTTCACCGCCGACGGCTACCCCCTGATACTGGCCGGCCACACCCACGGCGGCCAGCTCTGCCTCCCCTTCTACGGCGCCTTCGTCACCAACTGCGACCTGGACACGGACCGCGTGAAGGGCCTGTCCACGCATACGGCGCAGGGGCGGACGTCGTACCTGCACGTCTCAGCGGGCTGCGGGGCGAACCGGTATACGCCGGTGCGGTTTGCTTGTCCGCCGGAGGCTTCGTTGCTGACGCTGGTGGAGCGGAAGCGCTGGGTCTAGGGGGGCTGGGTCTGGAAGGGGCTGGCCAGGGTTTGATGGAGTCCGGGGTCTGATGGAGTCCAGATCTGATGACGTCCAGATCTGATGACATCAGGCCGATCCGTAACCCACCCAGATGACCCGTATCGCCCGATTCGTCGATCCGCTTTAGCGTGGGGCCATGATCGCCCCGATCCCCAAGGACATACCCGACCTCCCCGCGATACCGGGTATCCCCGCGCCGGCCCCCTCCATCGTCCCCGCGAGGGCCGTGGTGGCCCCCATACGCCGCCCAGTGGTGGCGACCTTCCGCATCCTCGTGGCCCTCGCGGCGGCGACGGGCGTGGCCATCGACCTGATGCTGGGCAGCCCGCTCCGCGTGCTCAGTTACTTCACGATCCAGAGCAGCCTGCTCGTGGCGGTGGTCTTCGTCGCGTCGGCAGGGCGGGCATGGACGGCTCGGCGACCGCTGCCCGGCGCGGTGACCGGCGGCACCCTGCTGTACATCTCGATCACGGGCCTGGTCTACCACCTGATCCTGGTGAACCAGTCCAGCGTGTTCTCCATGACAGGGGATGTCACCCCGCTCACCGGCTGGCAGGCGGCGGCCAACCACCTCCTGCACACGGTGACGCCGATCGCGGCCGCGGCGGACTGGCTCCTGCTGACCCGCCCCGCCCCACTGGCCCTCCGCCACGCGGCCACCTGGCTCCTGTACCCCATCGCCTACCTGACCTTCTCCCTGGCCCGCGGCGCGATGATGTCCCCCGGAACCCCGGCGCGCTATCTGTACCCCTTCATCGACGTCGACCAGCACGGCTACCCCGGCGTCCTCGCCAACGCCCTGCTCCTCGGACTCGCCTTCTACGCCCTCGCCATCCTCCTCGTCGCCCTCGACCACATACGCCCCGACCCGGTCCGCCGCCGGGTCAGACGCCCCGAAAACCGGATTTCGTCTCCGGCCACCAGTGGGCTAAAGTAAACGACGTCGCCGCCACGGCAGCGACAATCGGGGTGTAGCGCAGCTTGGCAGCGCGCTTCGTTCGGGACGAAGAGGTCGTGGGTTCAAATCCCGCCACCCCGACAGTAAAACACCAGGTCAGGCCCGGTGCTGAGAAATCAGCACCGGGCCTGAGTTGTTGTGCGGGCCCGTTTTGGGAGCCATTTGGGAGCCAAGTTCGGAATCCGGCTCCCGAGCACAGACGTCTCCCGACTGTCAGTGCCTACCCCTAACGTCTTTGGCAACAGGTTCCACCCTCGACCCTAAGCGGTGAGGTAGACATGACAGGCGGCGCAGCCGAGGGCGGCGTAGATCCTCGCAAGGTGTTCGTGATCCACGGACGCAACGAACCCGCCCGCAAGGGACTGTTCGAGTTCCTGCGTGCCATCGGGCTCGATCCAATCGCCCTCCCGAGCAGATCCACAGGAGCTGAGCATTGCTCTGCGTCGCGCCTGGGGAGTTGCCAAAAGGCCAGCATGTCCGCCATGGGCTACGGTCCAATGGCCTCATGATCAGGGGAACTCCAAGGGCCGGAGCCCGAAGTGCCCAGCTCCGTCGGATCGCCAGCCGCCAATCGGCGAGATCACCCGAGGCGAGTGGCCGTCGGCGGACGCCGCTTGGACCGCTTCGCCCGTGGAGCCGGAGAGGGGCGACACAACGAGCACGGGTGTCGGACACCCCAGGGCCTCCTACTGCCGTCGCTGACGAGACAGAGAACTGGCCGCGGCGCATCGAGGTGGGGATAGCCCTGCTCACCGGAGTCGCAGGCATCGTGGCTCTGGGCTTCACAGCCCAGTCGCTCGGGCAGACGGCGGAACAACTCAGCGTCAGCCAGAAAGAAGTGTCCAATGCAGAGCAAGGCCAGATCACCGACCGCTACACGGCAGCGGTGGAGATCCTCGGTGATGACGCGATGCAGGTTCGCCTCGGTGGGATCTACGCGCTTCAGCGAATCATGGAGGACTCTCCACGTGATCAACCATCCATTGTCAACGTGCTCAGTGCCTACATCCGTACCCGCGCAACAATCTCCGAGGAGAAGCAATCGGCCACCGCACAGTCGGCACCTGATGTTCAGGCGGCGCTCAGCGTACTCACTGAACGGGGGCCGAGCCGGGACGGTGGAGCCAATCTGGATCTCCGACAAGCCGGTCTGAAGGGTGCGTCGTTCCCACAGAGCGCTTTCCCCGTGAAGAAGAACGCCATTGCTCAACTGGGCGGCGCGAACTTGTCGGGTACGGACCTGCGCGGCGTGTGGCTGAGCGGCGCCGATCTAAGGACGGCGTATGCGGAGCACGTGAACTTGGCCGGGGCTCACCTGGATCAGGCAAACCTCCAGGATATCGAGTTGCGTGACTCGGCCATGAGCAAGACCAGTCTGGTGTACGCCAATCTCCATGAGGCGGGCCTGGTGGGAGCGGATCTACGTGATACCCGCGTCACTATGGCGAACTTGACCAACGCCTGGCTCATCGACGCCGACTTGCGCGATGCAGGCATGATCGGAGCGAACTTGTCGAACACCTACCTTTATGGGGCTGACCTGCGCGGATCCGATGTGACCGTAGAGCAGGTGGTCTCAGCGTGGCCGGACGCGACGACGAGGCTTCCTCCCAAAGTCGCCAAGGACCCGCGCGTCGTGCGGAGGATCGCGGAGTCCGAGGCGAGGAACGCCAAGCCGAGCGGTGATCGCTAACGAGCTCGTGCATGGTTGGCGGTGAGACGTTGAGCTCTTGATCGTTGATCAT
>NZ_JBHXMF010000091.1:2551-27071 GCF_042721055.1 Streptomyces sp. NPDC058470 | reverse complement strand
TCTCGCGAGATGTGCAGCCCCCGGGGTCAGTTCGTTTTGTGTTCCGAACGTCCAGGTTCCTGGCCCACCCGCCGCGAGCGGTGGGGCGCCGGCTTGGCGCCGCCTCGGGGCTGGGAGTGCAGGGTCTGCTTTCCTTCGCCGACGGTGTCGACGGCCGGCCGGGGGGACGGTCAGGGCGCGAGCGGGAGGTCGTCCCGCAAGGACTGCGGCAGCGGGTAGGCGGCGGCGAGTGCCTTGATGATCTCGTGTGCGGTCTCCCGGTCGGCCTCGGGATCCGCCGTCTCGATGAGCGCCCTGCCGTCTTCGCCGGTATCGACGCCGAAGAGTTCCGCGAGTTCGTCCTGGAGATCCTCGTCGTCGGCCTCGGTTTCAGCGTCGATATGGGTGTCCTCGGCGCGCTGCTCTGCACGTTCGTGAACCCGGCTCAGGCTCGCCGGGTTGGCGGCCTCGCCGTTGATCTCGGTGCCGGTGGCGAAGACCGTCGGGTGGGGCTGGGAGCCGTCCGACGGGATGAGCAGGGTCAGGACGGCGTTCTTGAGGGCGGTGCGGTCGAGGTAGACGCTGGCACTCACAGGTGGCTCCTGTCAGGGGGTATGGGGACGGGTCAGCGGGTCAGCTCGAAGGCCTGGTCCAGGCGGCGGGTGTGGTCCGGGGCCAGCAGGTCGCCCAGGCTCACGGTGGAGCCGAATCGGTAGCCGGCCCAGTCGGGGGTCATTTGAAGGAGCTCAGCCGTTCGGGCGCGCAGCGCCTGCAGGCCGTGCGTCCACTGCTCGGCCGTGGGGAGCGTCTCCCAGGTCCGCTCGGCCTCCTCGTCGTCCAGGAACTCGCCGGCGGGTGTCCGCAGGCGGGCGTCCCACCAGGTGGGGAAGGGATCGCTCCAGGAGACGACGACGGGGTGGTCGTCGCGTTCGAGCAGGAGGCGCTGGACGTCGTGCCAGCCGCACTCCGGGCGGAAGTCGCCCGAGGCCAGGCCCTGGGTGATGACGTCGGCCAGCCAGCGGCGGTCGGGGCCGTCGACCCAGGTGTTGATCTCGCACTGGCCCATCAGGCGGGCGGCGAGGCGTAGCGGCTCGGTGCCGCTGTCCATCGCGGTGTTGAGGAGCAGGGTCAGGGGTCGGACCTGGTGGCCGCGGTAGTCGACGATCGGATCGTCGAAGATGACGTTGTGCAGCGAGCGGGCGTACACGCCCAGCCAGCGGTACGGGCTCACCTGGCCGCCGAGACGGATTTCCCTCAGCTCATGGTCCTCGGGCAGCAGGTCGAACAGGGCGTATGCCCGCTCGCCGGAGTCCGGGGAGTCGAAGAGCACCCGGCGGGCGTGTTCGTGCATCAGGTTGAGGAGGTGGGGGCGCTCGGGGCCGTTGAGGTGGGCGGAGCCGTGGGGGTCCTGAAAGCGGATGTAGCTCACGAGGAGTCCTAACGTCGGTGCGTGGGTGGGCAGGAGGCTGGCGGGGCGCTCGGATGTCGGTGAAGGCGTAGGCCTACTGCCAGTCGAGGCCGGTGGAGCAGTTCGCGGGGAGCGGGGCGCCGCTGACGAGGTGGTGGACCAGGCCCAGGCCGATCCGTACGCAGCCGAGTGCGGCTTCCTCGTCGGTCTCGCTGGCGAAGAAGCCCTGCGCCACGGAAGCATTTTCGATCTTGCTCGCCTGCTCCAGGAGCTGGCTGCGGGTGCGCAGTTCGCCGCGGGGACCGTGTGGGCGGCGTACGAGCGCGGCGGCTTTGAGCAGGCGCAGCATTCTTGCCTCGGTGCGGAAGAACTGCTGGTAGTGGGCCTCGCGGCTGTCTCGGGCTTGCCATCCGCCGCGGTGGATCGCCGCGTGGAGTTCGCCGCCTGTCGCGACGGTGCGCAGCGCGGACCGCAGGAGGAGGCTGCGCCAGGAGTGCTCGCGCAGGATGCCGCGCGTGGCGTCCCCGTCCGGGGCCTGCAGTGCGAGGGTGGTGAGGACCTGCTCGGCGCGCGCCAGGTCAGTGGCCCGGGTCAGGCGGGATGGGTGGTGCGTGGGCGGCACGGTGTCGGATCCCCTTCACGGTGATGTGGCGGCGGGTTGGGCGGCATCCGCGGTGCTGCGCCGGTTTCTGGCCTCGCAGTTCCTTGTACCAGTCGGGTCTGACAGCGGCGTCGGGCGGATCAGTTCTTGGCCAGTGCGGGCCGGGTGTTCATCTCCAGGGCGGCGATCGCTTCCTTGGGGACGGGGATGACGCTCTCGATCAGGGTCAGTGCGCGGCGCAGGGCGATCTGGCGCTGGGGGGCGTAGCCGCGCTCGTCGAGGGCGACGGCGAGGGCGGCCTGGGCCTGTTCGATGTTGCGGCGCTCGGCGGGCGGGAGGTAGCGGGCCCCGGTCGTCCGGGCGTGATGGTCCGCGCTCTTCCAGGCGACGTCGAGGGCGGTGATGGCTTTGCGGTAGGCGTTGAGGGCTTCCGGGGCGGTGGAGATGCGGGCATCACGCGCGGCGTCGAGGGCGTCGATGAGGCGCGCGGTCTGGGGGACGTTCACGTCGGCCAGGGCCAGGCGGTGGAGGTTGTCGAGCAGGTTCATCTCGAAGTCGCCGTACGCCTCCCGTACTGCGTCGTGACGGGCTTCCAACTCGGCGCGCCGTTGCGCGAGTTCGCTGGTGCGGCGCAGGTGCGCTTGGGCGCGCTCGCGTCGGCGGTGCAGGTAGGCGGAGAGCGCGCCGGCAAGGAGCAGGAGCACGACGACGGCCGCGATGGCGCCGACGACGGCCGCGATCGTCCCCCACGGCGGGCTGCTGTCCGTGTGCTGCGGACCGTCCGAGGCGCCCGCGCCGTGCTCCGAGGGGCTGGGCTCGGCTTCGAGGTCCTTGGCGACAAGCGCCCGCAGCTTGGCCGCCAGCTCCGCGGGGAGCCTCGGGTTGAACACGAGGGTCGACAAGACCATCACCCCGAGCAGGGCCGTGCACACGCGCGGCCAGTCCTTGGCGAGCCAGAACCGGAATGCCTGGACACCGAGGAAAAGGCACATGAGGTTGCCGATGAGGGTGAGTATCCAGGTCGCGGTCGTGGACGTGGCTGCCATGGGCCGGGGGCCTTTCACGAGGTGCCTGCCGCCGGCCGAGCGTGTGAATGCCGACCTGCGGTGTCCTGTGAGAGATCAGGACACGATCACCGTGTGCCAGGGCCCCTGTGGACAGAGTCCGGCGACCGCGCCCGCCCCTGTGGACAGCGCACGGAGCACGCCGTGGCCGGTCGCCGGGCACGCTGGGCGGGTCAGATCTGGTCGCCGACCTTGATCTTGCGCCACTTCGGTTCGGTGACCTCCTTCCAGTTGGAGCGCTTGTCCTTGACGATCAGGACCTTCCACACTGCCGGGTGCTGCTGCACCCCGGTCTGTACCCGCCCGAGGTACTGGCGGTCGCAGACCCGGCGGGAGCTCCGCTTCCCTCCGCTGGCGCTGCCGTTGGATCCGCTCGAGCTGTCCTTGCCCAGCTTGTTCGGCGAGCCCGGCTTCACCTTCGACACGCCTCCGCCTCCGCTGCCTCCGCTGGTGGTGGAGCGGCTGCCGGAGCCGCCGGTGGAGGGACGGCTGATGCCGGTGAGGGTCAGCGCGTTGGTGGTGACGGTGCGGCAGTTCGTCTCGCGGTAGCGGTCCTCGTAGATCGGGGTGGAGGGCCGCGCCGCATCGTGGTCCTTCTTCTTCACGGTGCCGTGCTCCAGCGGCTTGGGGGTGCTGGAGGTGCAGGCCGTCAGCAGGATCGCGGCGGTGACGGCGGTGACGGTGATGGTGACCGGGCGAGCGGCGGGAGACATCGGGGCAGCTCTCACTTTCTGTCGTGTGCAGGGGAGTTGGCGGGGCGCGGGCGGCGGGACGACTGTCCGCCAGGGGGCCTGTGGACAGCGGCCGCCCGCTCCGTGGCGGTCAGTGGCCGGGCTCGTCGGGTCCTCGATGCGGTTGACGGCCGCGGCGAAGGCCCGGGGGTGGGGTGGCCGCTGGTCAGCGGTTCAAGGTCTGGAGCTCCGTGATCACGAGGGGGCCGTCGCTGTCGCGGACGACGCGGTGGACCAGGAGGTCGCCCCGGTGGAGGGCGAGGTGGCGGGCCTTGGCCTCAATGGCGGCGAGCTTGCTGCCCGTGGCGTGCAGGGCTCCGCAGCTGCACAGGAAGCCGTACCCGTCGCGGCCGCCGCGGGCGGCGCAGTCCGGGTGGAGCGGGCGGCCCTGGTAGTGGCGGTGCTCTCCCGCTCCGCTGAGGGGGCACGGCGAGCGGTCCGTGGCGTGCAGGGCGACGACGTCGGCCGTGAAGACCTGCTCGTCGGTGCTGTGCGTGTCTTCGGTGTTCCCTGCGTGCGTGGCCACCGGTGCCCCCTGCCGTAGTTGGGCACCGTCGAGCGGTGCCTTCCAGGTCGAACCATCAACCCGTTGACGCTATTAACTTTACTCACAGCAGGGTTATGCGTCAAACTAAAAGGGTCAACGTGATGGGCGGGCAGTCCGCGCATCACCGGGAGTTCGAAACCTGGAGACCCCTTGGCCCGCCCGCTCGGCCGCCACCAGCTCACCGCCCTCAGCGCGCTCGCCCGCCTCAACGGCGGCACCTGGAGCACCGACAGCGCCTGGCGGCTGCATACCGTCGCGTACACCGTGCGCGTACTGAACACGCTCGTGGAGCGCGGCTATGCGACACGGACGAGCGCGTCCGCCCGCTACGCGATCACCGAACAGGGACTCAACAGGCTGGGCTGGTTCACCTGCGGAAGCTGCACCCGGCTGACCCGCGACCCGGTCATCGAGCAGCCCTCCGCTTCATGGCGGCAGGTGCGGTGCTCCTGGTGCACCGCCCCCGAACAGGCGCCGCCCGCCGGGGAATCCGAGGCCGGCGGGATGCGGTTGCCCGCCGCGCCGGCCCGCCGGGTACCGGCCTGATGACCGCCGCCCTGGCCAGCTCCGCCGTCGCACACCGCACGAGGAGGTGCTCATCCATCGACTGGTTCAGCATCCCGGCGAAGCCGGAGGGCCCCGCGCGCGCGGACCGGCGGGTGACGTGGACGGTGTCGGTCTATCGCCGGTCCGGCGACACCGAGGTCCACGAGTACACCAGCCACCGCCTCGACTCCCCCGAACTGGCCCGGGAGCACACGCGGCTCGCGCGGGAGCGTCCCTGGGTGTCGCGGATCGCCCTGACCGAGCACGTCCGCGAGACCTCGTGGCGCGCCATCGGCGAGGAGGACCTGCCGGACCGCGGTCAGCCGTCCCGGCAGGCGGCGGCCCCTGTGGGCGGGCGCCTGGTCGCGCACTTCTACGAGATGGAGGGCCTGGCGGCCGGGCCGCTGAGCGCCGATGACGTCCGCTGCCGGCTGCACTGGCTGCGCGAGACGGCTGCGGGCTCGGCGCGGCCGCCCGGGGGCGCCGGAGCCGGGAGCGCGGCCATCGCCCTGTGGGAGATCACGGTGGTCGACTTTGCGCGCCCGACGACGGAAGGCGCGCTCCCCCACACCCCGAATGACCCTTAAAGATTGACGCATAACCCCCTCATGCGTAACGTTATACGGGTCACCCGGTGGGGTGCCCCGCCCACCGGGTGACACCTCACGGCCGCCCGGGAAGCTGCCCACTGCACCTCCTGGCCCCCTGATCCCGGGGCGGCGGGACATTTCCCAGCTGGCTGCTGGTCCTGCCGCCCCGGCCCCCGAACTCCCTGGAGAAGACCCTGCCCCCGCCTGCCCCCTTCCGGCCCGCCACACATGCGTACACGCCCCTCGCCCACGCGGAACGGTGGGACATCCGCCTCGCCCGCACGCTCCTGGCCGACCGCAGCGAACTGCGCGACCTGGATGCCGACGATGCCTCCGGGACCGGCTACTTCCTCAGCGCCGACGGCTGGCGAGTCCAGGCCATCTGGATCCAGAACCACAGCCTCACCCTGCCGAGGGCCGGCACCGCCGCGCGCCGGCAGTGGGACGCAGCCCTGGACCACATCGAAGCCGCCCTGAACTCCGCGGAGTTCACCGCCCTGCGCCGCAACCGGTACTGCGTGTCAGCGGCCGCGGTGGTTCCTGACGAGCCGCAGTGCACCGCACGGCTGCGCCGCGTCGGCCCGCTGGATGCGTTCCGCAGCGAGGTGGCGTTCGACGGGTACCGGGCCCGGACCGCGTCGGGCGCTGTGGTCCTCGCCTCGCACGGCGCTTCTCCGACGTCGACTCTGATCCTGACCGACGCCTCGGGCATTGAGGTGGGGCGCGGCTACGACAGCCACCGGCACGCGATCGAGTCGCTGGCCCACCACTACGGCCTGCCCATGCCGCTCACCGTGATCGACGAGGGGCGCCGCACGTGACCCGCCCCGTACCTGCGTCATCGCAGCGGGCGGCGGCCCGTGAGATGCCGCTCAGCGTGCACCAGCGTTCGGGTCTTCATGCCGCCGCCGTGCATGGCGAGGGCCATGTTCCTCCGTGCGTGCCCGCTCCGCAGGTCCGCCAGCTCGCCGAGCTGGGCCTGGTCGAGGCGATCACTGCGGGCGTCGACGCCCGGCTCGGTCCCCTGACGCGGGCGCCGCAGTACGGCATCACCGGGGCCGGCCGCAGCCGGGCCCGGCGGGAGCCGCTGCCGCAGGTCCTGCTGGTGCCCTGCTCGATGGGCAAGGCCGAGGTGCCTGCCGCCCCGGCCGCCGAGATGTACGTGGGTCCGTACCACGTCGCGGCCCGCAAGGCCGCGGCCGCCGCGGCTGCGGACGGCTCCGCGCAGGTCCTGACGCTGTCGGCCAAGTTCGGGCTGCTGCGCGATGAGGACCGGATCCTGCACTACGACCTGCGCGCCGGCCAGAGCGGCACGGTGTCCCCGCACGTGCTGGCCCGCCAGGCCCACTTCCTCGGCGTGAGCGCCGCGCAGGTGACGGTCTTCGCCGGCCGGTCCTACGCGGACCTCGCCGCCACGACCTGGCCCGCGCTCGAGCGCCCCCTCAAGGGCCTGGGGATCGGCCAGCAGCTGGCCTTCTTCGCCGACCTGTACCGGCCCTCGCGCCGCAGCGGCATCCCGCGCCCGTAGGTGCCGCCGGGCGTCCGGACTCTGTCCACAGGCCGCTCCGCGCACCGTACCTAGATCAACTCCACGGCCGTCACGGCCCGATGACAGGAATCTCCATGTTCAAGAAGCTCTTCGCTGGTTCGCCCTCCGCTGCTGCCTCGCCGGCCCCTGTGCCGGTCCGCTCGACGATGGAGGGTCTGACCCAGAAGGCGTCGCACAGTCTGCGTAAGTTCGGTCTTGCCGGGCAGCGGGCGGCGGTCTACCTCGTCCTGGACCGCTCGGGGTCCATGCGCCCGTACTACAGCGACGGCACCGTCCAGTACCTCGCCGAGCGGATCCTGGGCCTGGCACGGAACTTGGACGACGACGGCTCGGTGCCGGTGACGTTCTTCTCCACCGGCATCGACGCCACGTTCACGGTGAGCGTGGACGACTACGCCGGCCGGATCGAGGAGGCTCACAACCGGCTCGGGCACATGGGCCGCACCTACTACGCGACGGCTATCCGGGCCGTCCTGCAGCAGCACCAGGAGTCCGGGGCGACCGTGCCCGCGCTGATCGTCTTCCAGACCGACGGCAACCCGGACGACCGGTCCGCGGTGATCGCCGTCCTGCGCGAGATCGTCGGCGAGGGCGAGTTCGAGGCCATTGAGGCGTTCATCGCCTTCGTCGCCTTCGGCAAGAAGGTCGACTTCCTGCGCACCCTCGATGTCCTGGGGCTCAAGGACGACCACGTCTCGCTGTTCCAGGCCGACGAGCCCGAGCACATCACCGACGAGGAGCTCTACGACGGCATCACGCACGAGTTCGTCCCCTGGCTCGTCGCCCGCCAGCCGGTCCGGCACTGATCCACACCGGGGACGCCGGCCGCCGTTGCGCGGCCGGCCCGCCTGGTCTTCCACCTCATCCGGGTGCGCGGCCGCCCTCCGCGCCCGAGCGACGAACGGGATGAACGATGAGCAACTCGACTCTCCACGCGACCTACGCCGGCGCCTCCCGGGCGGCGGGCGCGCAAGTCGCGGCCCTGCAGCTGCTCCTTGCCCGCACCGGCGCGGACCGGGACCTGGCACTGGCGCTGGCCAAGGTGGACATCACGCAGATGAAGGGCGTGCTGGATGCGGCCGGGCTGCAGGCCGCGCTCGCGGAGGCGCAAGCCGAGCGGGACATCACCGGGGCGCTCGCCGAGCGATGTCGGCGGCGCGAGGCCGCCGGGGCCGCACTGGGCGCCGCGTGCGCGTGCGGACACTCGGCCGTCACCCACGCCTCCCGCCTGGTCAACGGCGTCCGGCTGCCCTGCCGGCACACCGGCTGCGGATGCGGCGACCTCGCCTTCAGCTGACCACCGGACCCGGCGGCGGAGGACTCGGCACTGCGCCCCGGACGCCCCCGCCTCATCTGTCCTTGGCCCTGGGATCTCGTCCCGGGGCCTTCGGCGTCCCCGCCGGCTGGACAGCGCCGCGCCGCACCGCCCAGTACCTGACCCTGAAAATTTGCCGTACCATCGGCCATGAATTTACTTTTAAGCGACAAGGAGCCGGTAATGGCCCGCAAGGACGAACTGCTCAACCTGAGCGAGATCGCGAGGCTAGCCGGCGTGGGCCGGACAGCCGCGCAGAAATGGCACACGGTGCCGCGAAAGAGCGGCGGGCTACCGCCGCTGCGCCTAGTCGCCAAGGCGCTGGAGGCCAACGCTCGAGAGGCCGAGGGCCTGGAGGGCGAGGTGCCGGAAGGGGAGGCGCCGGAAGGAAGCGGTGACGCGCCGCCGCTCTACCCGCGCGAAGTGGTCGTCGCCTTCCTCAAGGCCGTCGGCTACATGAATGCGGACGAGAGCCCGATGGAGCGGCGAGCGGGGAAGGGGAAGTGGGCGCCGACCCGTCCGACCATCGACCCCCGCCGCGCCAAGCAGCCGGATCCGGACTCCGGGGAGAAGCCCTTCAAGGTGGATCGGCAGACCGGGGGCCGCTACCGGTACTACGTGCCCCACGCCTGGGAGATGGCCGGCTTCGGCTCCGAGAACAGCTTCACCTCCTCCAAGACCCACGGCCGCGCGCCCGAACCCGACGGGATCGACGAGCTCGAGCGCCCGTACTGGTTCGCGGAGACCCTGGAAGCGTGGAAAGCCGGCGCCGAAGAGCGAAAGGCCGAGCGGTACGCCAGCCGCACCGTCGCGCCGGACGGCTACACATCCACAGGCCAGCCCTACCGAGTCCTGCCCGGCACCAACTACTACGCCCGGCAAGCAGCGAAGCAAGCCGGTCAAGCCGACCAGGATCAGCCCTCCAGAGAGGAGTGAAATACACCCCGACCTGCCCGTTCTCTAATGTACCTGTGGTAAACTTAATAGCGTCAGAGGGTGTCGGCTCCAGCCCTCGGGGCGTCGTTGCGCCCCGTCCTGGACCCTGTCGAGCCGGCCCCTGAATCCACCGAGGTGTTCCCGGAGGGCTCTTGACGGACACCATGACGCACCCACAGGAAACCCCCAACCCCACCGCTCGCCCGCTCCACCCGCAGTTCCCGTTCGGCCCCGCTGTCAAGACCCGGCTCCCCGGGCGTATCGCGCTGATGGGGCCGAGCGGATCGGGCAAGACGTACACCGCGCTGGAGCTGGCCTCCGCGCTCGGCCCCACCACCGCGGTCATCGAGGCGGTCCACGGACACGCCTCCAAGTACGCCGACCGGTTCGACTTCGACCTCTGCCCACCCCTGACGTACTGCTCGCCGGAGGCACTCATCGCCGTCCTGGCCGAATGTGCGGCCCGGGGCTACGCGACCGTGATCGTCGACCCGTACACGCTGTTCTGGTCCGGCAACGGCGGGGTCCTCGAACAGGTCGATGACGCGACCAAGCGCGGCGCAGGCGGCAACAAGTCCGGCTGGAGCGAGGTCCGGCCGCGTGAACGCCGGATGTGGGACGCCCTGTTCGCCTATCCCGGTCACGTCATCGCCACCTTGAGGTCGAAGACGGAGTACCACCTGGAGGCCGATGAGCAGGGCCGCCACGCGATGCGCCGGTTCGGCGGCAAGCCCGAGCACCGCGACGGCGCGGAGTACGAGTTCAACTTCGTCGGCGCGATGGACTCCGACAACACGCTCGTCGTGCTCAAGGCGCTCTCCGCGGACCTGTCCGGCGCGGTCGTCACCAAGCCCGGGGCCGAGTTCGCCGTCCGGGTGCGGGACTGGCTGGAGGACGGCGAGCCGTCCGCCCCGCCGGTGCCGGTCACCGAACTCATCGCGCAGGCACGCCACCCCGAGGCGACCCATGCCGGACTCGGCCTGCTGCGGGACACCGTCCGCGGGCGCTTCCTTGAGGACGTCCTGCTGGCCGACGACGACGGTGTGACCCTCGTCCGCATGGACGACTACATCACCCGTCGCGGCCGTTCCCTGCAGGCCACCGCCCCGCAGGACGCCCACGCCTCGTGACGCCAGCGTGGCGGCCGCAGCTGCGGCCGCCACGGCGTCCGGCACCAACCACCGCTCTCCACCGCCCACTTCACCTCTGGAGGACCCGTGCGCTCCACCCGGCTAGCGGCCCGCCTAGGCCGCGTACCACCGCGACCCCGACCTCTGGAGCTCCCTTGCCTCTCACCCCGCTCGTCTCCCGCACCGCCGCCGCGCTCCACGACCGCACCGCGCGCGCTCTGATCTTCCTGGCCGACCGGGCCGCCCGCCACTCCCGCGTCCCCAACCCGGTGGCCGCGACCCGGATCGTGCTCGTCCACATCGCCGACCAGAACCAGTCTGGCGCCGACGCGTACATGGAAATCACCTCGGGACTGGACACCCTCGGCTTCACCTGGCCCGCCGGATGGTGCGACAACTGCAACACCGCGCTCACCACGGACCAGGCCGAGGACGGTGGCCTGTGCGACACGTGCGGCACCTGGCTCTGCGCCTGCGCGTTCGAGAACCCCGGCACCGAGGAGCAGTGCGGCGGCTGCCATCTCACCCGCAGCGGGCTCGGCGAGACCATGCCGGCGTGCACCTGCGGGTGCGACACCACGTTCGGACGGTTCGGCGACTACGACACCGAATCCTCCGCATCCCGCCAGCACTTCATCGACACGGGCCGCTTCCTCCGGCCCGGCGAGACCATCGACGCCAGCTGACCGGCTGCTGCGCACCGCGCCGGCGCCCGCACCGCACGGCCAGCTCCCGCATAACGCCCCGGGCATTCCCCACACCTCCGATGACCCTTTTAACTTGATCTAGAGCCGATGCGCGAGTAAACTTAGAAGGGTCAACAGGGAGTGGCTCCGGCTGCTGCTCGTACGCGACCCCAGGAGGACACCCATTTCCGACACCGTGATCGAGAAGGCACTCCGGGCAGCGAACGAGCAGCAGGAGGAGACCGTCCGCGAGGTCTTCCGCGCGGCCGGCCTGCTCTGGCAGTGCAAGGGCGGCGACTGCCGCTTCGACAACACCGCCGCACAGGAACTGTGCGAGGGGTGCGGCCGTCAGCGCGACGGCCGCCGCGTTACCGACCGCATCCCCCCGTCCGCGCACCCGGACGACTTCGCTGACCTGCGCCCCCTGCTGAAGACGTACTTCGCCGACCAGGGCGAGCAGCTGCCGGACGCGGTGACGTTCACGAAGGACTTCGCCAACGACTGGCGCAGTGACGGCGCGACCCTCCACTACGGCCCGCGTACCGAGCTCCACGACTTCGACGAATCCGTGGAAGAGGCCCTTGACGCGCTCGGGCGTGCCGAGCCCGGCGAGCACCTGCGCGTCGCCCTGTATCGCTGACCACTGGAGATCGAGATGTCCACGTTCCTGGCCGCTGACCCCAACGCCCCGGCGCCGACCTCCCGTCAGCGCACCTGGCTCCTCGCGGCGCTGCGCGCCGACGACGGGCTGCTGCCGCTGGGCGTCCCCCTGCGCTCACTGAATCTGATGCGCGAGCGCGGCTGGCTCAAGAGCACCCCCACTAGCGATGCCGAGCCTCTGCAGGCCCGCCACGAGCTCACCCCGGAGGGCCGCTTCGCGCTGCTGAGCGTCGGCAAGGCCGACGCCCTGCTCAGTGTCCTCGTCTCCATCGAGCCCGGCCGCATCGAAAAGCCGGTGCAGCAGCAGATCCTCGACTCGCTCATCCGTGAGGGCCTGGCGTGCCGCCTCACCCGGCGCGGTGAACAGGACGGCAACCAGGAGCAGTTCACCTACATCAGCAACCTCGGGCGGCGCCTGGTGGCTCTGCCCGAGGTCGACGGCACCCCGGCCGGTGACTACCTGGTCGCCGCGTTCGCCGCGAAGGGGATCACCGTCGACGTGGAGAGCGACAGCGTCGGCGACACCCGCGTCGTCTACCGGCTCGGGGACGTCGAGGCGCGCTTCTTCCGTGAGGTCTGGAACCCCGGCCACTACACCTACAGCGCCCGGCACCCGGCCTGGATGCACAACAAGCCGTGGACCGCCCTGATCTCCTACGGCGCCGACGAGGCCGTCGAGAAGCACCTGCCCAACGGCCTCGGTCTCGAAGAGGAGAGCGCCCGCATGGCGGCCGCCTTCACTGCCTGGCTCACCGACCGGGACGACGCGGCCTTCGCCGCCGCCTGACGTCCACCGCCCACTTCCACTCCGGGGACCTGCCGCCATGGACCTGACCACCCGTCTGCATCTGCTCGACCTCATCCGCCTCTCGGCCAGCGCCGAGAGCACCTGCCGCGCCGCCGAGCGCGCCGAGCACCGGGCCCGGCTGCACCGTAAGGAGGCGGCCGCCGCACGGCGCCGGTGCCGCAGTGCTGTGCGCACCGCCCCCAGCCATGACCTCGAGGACGCGGTGAAGGCCCTGGCCGACGCCGAGAGCGCGTACGAGACGCGCGCCGCGCAGGTCGCCACCACCGGCGCCCGGTGGCGGCGCGCCTTCACCGCGAGCGAGCGGGCCGACGCCCGCCTGGGGGAGGAACTCGCCCGTACCCGGAAGCTGACCAGCGCGGGCCGGCCTCGCCGCAAGGGCGCCCGGCTCACAGCCGAGGTCGCACTGCTGTCGGAACTCGCCGCGATGCCCGAGGAATTGATCCGGGCGGCCTCGGCGCTTCTCGTGCAGTCTTCGGCTGGCAAGGACAGCGTCGTGGCGCTCGACCGGGTGGTGCGGTGGGCGAAGGCCACCGGCTGCCTGGACAAGGTCGTGGTCGTCCACGCCGATATCGGCCAGGACGCAGAATGGCCCGGAGTTCGTGATCTCGCCCGGCAGCAGGCCGAGCGGTACGGGCTGCGGTTCGTGGTGGTCAAGGCGCCCGTCGGATTCCTCGGCATGGTGGAGAAGCGCGGCATGTGGCCCGACGCCCAGAACAGGCTGTGCACCTCGACGTTGAAGCGCGACGAGGCCGCCAAGCTGTTCACGCAGATCGTCGACGAGCTCGGCCTCGACGAGCAGGCACTGATCGTCAACTGCCTGGGAATCCGGGCCGACGAGTCGCCCTCCCGCCGCAAGAAGCACGAGCTCGCCATCGACCACCGGGCCAGCAACGGCCGCCGTCTCGTACTGACATGGCACCCGGTGTTCCACCTCTCCGAGCAGGACATCTGGCAGGAGATCGTCGACAACACCCTCGACTACCACCCGGTGTACGACACCCTCATCCCCCGCCTGAGCTGCATCTTCTGCATCCTGGCGTCCTTCGACGTCCTCGTGCGCGCCGTCCGGCTGTGCTGGGTGCTGGGCCTTGAGACCCCGACGACGTACACCGACCTCGAGGACCGGATCGGGCACCGCTTCAAGAACAAGTTCAGCCTCGCCGAGGTCGTCGCCGAGGCCTCCCGCCTGGAGGCCACCGAGGGCCCGATCACCTGGCGCCGGGGCGACGCGATTCGCCACCACCTCGGCGAAGAGGCGGCGACCACCTACCTGCAGCGCCTGGCCCTCGCCGCCTGAGCCGGCCCCGACGCGAAACCCGAGCCCCATGACGATCACCGAGCCGAGTGCCTGTCGGCACTGCGGCATCACCCGCCGCGAGCACATGCAGCGGTGGACCACCGACGCCCGATGGCACCAGTGGACCCCGCCCACCACGCAGCAGATCAAGGCCCGCATGCGTGCCCGCTCCGCACACGGCTGACCAGCCGTCCCCCTGCCCCCTTGCGAAAGGCAGCCCCTTGCTCGTGTCCCCCTCTCCCACCGGTCTTGCCCCGCTCGTCGGCACCACCGACTTCGACGCCGAGCTCGGCCGGCTCCTGGACACCCTCACCGCCGCGCAGCTGTACGACATCGAGACCGCCTGCGTGGAGCGGCAGCGCGCGCACTACGGCCGCCGGTTGGTCGACGCGCTGCGCCACCGCACCCGTGAGGTGGTCGCGGACCGGGAGACCGACTCGCGCTGGCCGGTGGTCGGCGTCGTCTTCGGCACCTGCGAGTGGGAGAACGGGTGGTTCTGGGAGACCACCGGTCAGGTCCGCCATCTCGACGGCACGCGCAGCATCGTCGACCTGGACTTCGACGATGTGAGCGGGCTCCTGGCCGACCTGTCCGGCACTGAGCGCCTGTGCGGCGGCGAACGCCTCCGCATCGACCTGCGCACCGGCGACGTCACAGTCTCGTGACCAGCCGCACGGTCGCGGTGCCCGCCCCGCGCCCGGCGTCCACCGGACGGCGGCACGTCGGGCGCACCCGCACCGCGACCCTCGTCTACGACTCCGCTCACCTGCGGGTACGGCTGCGCGATGGCCACGTCCTGTGGTTCGTCCGCGACGTCGCCGGGGCCCTGGGGTTCCGGCCGCCGCTGACGCCGGGCTCCGACGTGCCGCAGGTCCTGGTGACCACCGCCGAGCTGGACGCGCTGATGGTGGCCGCCGGCTTCTGCCCGCCGGCCGCCTTCACCGCCTGGGCCGCCCACCTCGACCGCCACCTGCCCCACCCGCACTGACCGGACGACCCTCCCGCCGCCGCGTCGCCTGCGCGCCCGCTTCCCCTGCTGAGGAGTCATGTACGACCACCCAACCGACCGCGAACTGCTGCGTGCCGCCCTGCACTCCCTGGGCCTGTAACCCGCACCGCGCTCCGCGCCCCTTCCCGCGCACCGCCGCCCCCACCCCGCAAAGGAACACCGTGTCCTCCGCTCCACCCGCCCTGTTCACCCTGCCCGCGCCCCGTGGCCCCGCGTCCCGGCCGGTCAAGCCGATGACGGTGCTGTCGTACGGGCTCGGCGCCGACTCGACCGCGATCTTGCTGATGTACCTCGAAGACCCCGTGCGTTACGGACTCGAACCGGACCTGTCCGACTTGATCGTTTTGCATGCCGTCACCGGCAACGAGTGGCCGACCTCTCTGTCGTACGTGGACCGGCTCGTGCTCCCGCTGCTCGCCGAGCGCCGGGTGCGCGTAGTGCAGGTGGCGAGGATGGGCTTCAGCGACTCCGACGGGGTCCTGGTCCTCGAAGACTCCCGCGCCACCCGCCGCATCCATCAGGCCGGCCCGTGGCGGCTGTCGGACTGGCTGGTGACCGGCGGCACCGTGCCCCAGATGGCTTCGGGGCGCAGGACCTGCTCAATTCGTTTTAAGGGCTGGTGCCTTGATCACTGGGCGGTCGCCGAGTTCGGCCAGACCGCGTTCCGCCGGGTGATCGGCTACCACGCCGGGGAGCGGAAGCGGATGGAGAAGGACACCAAGATCCAGAACCGGCTCAACGAGCGGGCCGGCCGGGTGATCTGCGAGCCCTCGTACCCGCTGATCGAGGCCGGGATGGACCGGGCGGCGGTGGAGGCGTACGTCCTGCAGCGCCTCGGCGAGCCCATCCAGAAGAGCTACTGCACCTTTTGCCCGTTCAGTGGCGTTTGTGCGTCGCGGGATCGGCACGAGGCACGGCTGCGCGAGCACCCGGACCTCGCCGCCGAGGCGCTGGCGATGGAGTACGCCTCGATGGCACTCAATGAGCCGATGTCGTTGTACGGGACGCGCTCGCTGTACCAGCAGCTCACCGAGGACGAGCGCAACGACGCGGTGCTCACCGCCTTCGAGGAGCGACTGGACGCGTCCCCGTTCTCCCTGTACGAGGTGCGCCGCCTGTACCTGCCCGGCCGGACGAAGGACTGCCGCCGCCATCACGGGGACCGGTGCACCCGCCCGCGCTGGTGGTGCCGCACCGAGCGGACGGCGGCCTGCCGGCGGGAACACGCGGTGTTCGAGACCGGCGCCGACGGCACGCGCATTGAACTGACCCCGCAGTGCGCGGGCCTCGACGACGGCTGCCACGGCAACCCGGTCAAGGGCCCGGCGTGGCGGTCGGTGCGCACGGTGTGGGAAGGCACGCGCCTGGACGCGGAGTTCACGCTGATGCGCTGGGGACGCGAGACCGGCGTACAGCTGCGCCACGGCGAGCGCTCGATGATCAAGCGGCTGCACTACCTCGACCGCGGCGAGGGCTACCCCGCGGCGGAGGCGTATCTGGTGGCCGCGCCGAGCGGCGCCGACGACAAGAACAGGGAGTCTTTCGAGCGCCGCTGGACCGAATTCACGGGACTCATCGGCCCTCGGTGGGAGCCCATCCGGCCGCTCGTCAGCCACCGGCGCCCCCGCGGCAGCCGCACCGTTCCGGTCATCCGGCCCTCGGGCGTCGCGCACGTGCCTGCACTCGCGGCGGCCTGAGAACAGAGGAGATCACCATCATGATCACCATCATGATCACCATCATGATCACCATCATGATCACCATCATGATCACCATCATGAGTGTGGCGCCGGAGACGGTGGGGTGGTGCACGAGGCGCGATCACCCGTACGTCACCTACAACCCCTTGCTGGACCGCAGTTACTGCCGGTGCGGTCACCGTCAGGAGTCCGGGGCGCAGCCGATGGACTGGGCGGCGAAGCACGAGATGTTCCATTCGCATCCGTCCGGAGCTCCCTGCCGCTGCTACCTGCCCCGGTGAGGAGCGGGCCGCGCCGCGCCCGGCAGGGGGTTCTGGAGCCCCCTGCCGAATGAAGAGGCGCTCCGGGCTGGTGTTCCGCTGGGCGTCCGGTGGCCCTACGGGTCTCTGCGGCTTCGGCGGGCGGCGCTCTCCCACTCCTGCCACGCGATGTACTCCTGGCGTACGTAGCCGCGCAGTCCCTCGGGTGACTGCCACTGGGGCGAGTCGGCCCCCAGCAGACCTTCGACGTGGACCTGGTCGAGCTCGAGGTCGAGGTGCAGGAGCAGGTCTGCGGCCATCACGGCCGCGTCCGCGGCGTCGTCGGCCGGCTGCTGGGCGATGAGCTGCCCGCGGGCGGCGACGGCCATCGCGTGGGCGGCCCGGTCGAGGTAGGCGGCCTGGCGCAGGTAAAAGAGCCGGTAGCCGCCGTGGTCGACGCCGGGACCGTTGCCGCTCGCGGCCGCCTGGGCGCGCACGTTGATGCCCTCGACCCACAGGGCGAGGGTGAGTTCCTCTTCGGCCAGGGCGGGGGCCGTGCCGTATGCCTGGTCGTAGTCGGGCGCGAGGAGGTGCGGGAGCTCGGTGGGCTGCCAGCGGTGGCCGCACAGCAGGCAGGCGAGGGCCGCGACGGCCGTCGGGTCTTCTGGCGAGCCGAGTTGGGCCTCGACTTCGTCGCTCGGGCAGCGGGGGCAGTGGATCACCAGGTGGTCGGGCATCGGTGCGCCTTTCGCCGTGCGGGTGGATTCGGCCGGGGGTGGCTTGACGAGGGGCCAGGGGGCGGTTCATGACGGCGGCCCCGGCCACAGATGTGGTCGGGGCCGCCGGCGTTGGTCCGCGAGGTCCTCATCGTGCTCAGCCGGATGCCGCAGAGGGCGCCGTGGCGTCCGGTCCGACCGGTGCGGGGTCCGCGGCGGCCGGCACGGGCCCCTCGGACTCCGGCGTCTCCTCGCGCGGGTGCACCGCGGGCGGCACGGGGGCGGGCCAGGGCAGGTTGGTGAACTTCGCGGTCATGGTCAACTCCTGTCGTCGAGGCGGGTGGTGGCGCGGCTGCGCAGGGAGCGGGCGAGGGGGTAGCAGGCGGTGACGGCGAGAGCGGCGCTGGCGGCGAGGAGGCCGGCGACCAGGGGGCGGCCGCCGGCCTCCAGGGCGAGCGCGATACCGAGGGGCGGCAGGGAGGCGAGCGCGGTCGCGCCGCTGATGACGGCCTGGTAGCGGCCGGTGGCGCCGGGCGGGGCGGCGGTGGAGATGTAGGCGCCGACGGCAACGCTGTAGCAGACCTCGCCCGGGACCAGGACGACGGCGGCGATCGCGTAGCCCAGGACCGTGTGCTGGAACGCGGCGATGGTGATGCCGAGGCCGAGGATGGCCGAGCCGGCGGCGAGGACGGGCACGAACGGGAACCGGACGGCCTCGCCGCGGCCGACGAGCAGGCGCATCAGGGGCGGGGTCAGGGCGAGGACGCCCACGGTGTTGGCGACCATCGCCATGCCGAAACTCGTCGCCGGGAGCGCGTCGTTGGTCATCAGCAGCGGCAGGACCGAGACGAGCCCCCAGGCGCAGACCATCGAGCAGACGGCGACCACGGTGATCCAGCGCAGGGTGGGGTCCGCCAGAACCTGTCGGTAGCCGGCCGACGGCGTGTCCGCGGTGGGCGGCCTGGGGGCCAGGGTCCGGCGTGCGACGAGCGCGAAGGCCAGGCACACGACGGCGTTGACGATAAACAGGATGCGGTAGCCGTAGGTATGGGCGAGATATCCGCCCGCGCCTCCGCAGATCGCGATGCCCACATTGCTGGCGAAGTACGTCCAGGTCTGTGCGCGTGTGCGGCCGGCCTCGCTGGGGATCGCCTCGTTGATGGAGGCCGACACGGCCGGCCGGTGGGCCTCCATGGTCAGTCCCAGGCAGACGGCGACGCCGAGCAGCGCGGGCAGGGAGGTGGCGACGGCGAGCGCGAGGCACGCGAGCGCGGACAGGATCATCAGGGTGACCAGGGCGGTGCGCTGGCCGAGCCGGTCGGTCAGCGCGCCGGCCGAGGCCTGGCCCAGGCACCAGCCGACCCCGAATGCGGTGAGCGCGGCTCCGGCCGCGGTGGTCCCATGTCCGGTCCCGTCGGCCACGTAGTAGCCGAGGAAGTCCCAGCTGAACCCGCCGGCCTTCACGACGAGCGAGCTGGTGATCAGGATCCAGACGACGGAGTGCGCCGTGCGGGCGGGCGGCACGGCCGTGGTGGCGGAGGTGTGAGTGGCCATGCAGCTCTCCCTGCAGGCGCGGCCTGCGGTCGTCACGAAGGGGGCGGACAGCCCGAAGGCGGCCGAACCAGAGGTGCGGCCGCCTTCGGGGTGCTGCTCGTGGGCCTTACGGGCGCACGAAGCGGACGGAGCGAACGGAACGGACGGAACTCTTACGGCAGGGGCGCATGAGCTTCTCCTCTTCGGTGGTGCCGACTCCCCGAGGTCCGGGGATGAGGTGAACGTATGGGCAGGCCGGCGGTGCGTTGGCCGGTCCGGTGCACCCCGGACATGGTTGAAAAGCGGAGCATGTCCGGGGTGCACCGCTGCCCCGGGGAGCTCAGGATCACGCCGCTGCGCGGCGGGCCTCCTCGGCTCCGGTCAGGAGCCGGACGGCGTCGTCGTGCGGGGTGCCGAACTGCAGCGAGGCGTGGTCGGCGACGGTGGCGGTCGTCTGCTCGGCCAGCTGGGGGTGATTCCGGGTGAGCCAGCCCAGGACCTGTGCGACGCCGTCCGAACGCGGTTGCCCTGCGCCGAAGTTGGCGATGGCGGCCTGGGTGAGGACCTCGGCGAGCGCCTGGGCGGGCACGGTCTCTTGCAGCCGGTCCGCCGCGAGGTGTGCGAGGTCCTCGGCCACCTGTCGGACGGCGTGCGCGGTGCGGTGGCGCAGCACCCACCGTGCGCGGCGCTCGGGGTCTTCCCACAGGGCGGCGTACAGGACCGGGGTGAGCTGCTGGCGGATGGGTTCGGCACCCGCCGCCAGGACCGGGCGCTCGCGCTGAGCCGGCCAGCGGTCGGCGGCGGGGCGGCGCCGGTGGGCGGCCCAGTTCTCCGCGACGGGCCGCGACCACATGGGGCGGTTGCCGACGAGGGCCTGGGGCTCGGGGACGGCGCCCTGCCCGCGGCTGATGTAGGCGCGCAGCGCCGAGGGGCTGATGGCGGCGGCCGCGGCCAGGGCGGGGGTGCCGATCAGTTGGTCGCCGGCGAGCTCGGGCGCGGTGAGCGTGAGCACGCAGCGGTTCAGCGGCGGCCGGTCGGGGCTTGTGGCGCGGTGGGCCGCCCAGCGCGCCAGGTCATGCAGCCATGGCGCGCCCTGCCATGCGTCGCTCGGTGTGCCGAGGTCGTCCACCTGGTGCAGCTGGCCTGCGCCGGCATCCGCCCGCGGGTCCTGGAGGAGGTCGGCGGCGGTGACGGTAACCGCGGCGGGCACCGCCTGCTGCTCGACGGCGCCGGTGGCCGCGTCCCACAGCTGGGGCGGTCGGAACCAGTTGGTGCCGTCCCACCAGTAGCCGCCGGTCCGGGTCACCAGCGGCTGGGCGGTGTGTCCGTGCCACGGTCCGGCGCTGTCGGGGCCGGCTTCGTACAGCAGCACGGTGCGGCCGAGGTGCGGGTGGGCGTGGATGATCCACATCAGGTCGGGGCGGTCCGGGTCGGTGATCCGGGTGGGCCGGGCCGGCCCTGGGGTGGTGGGGCCGGCGGGGAGGTGGGTGTCGTCGGCGAACGGTAGGCCGGGGACGGGGTGGTCGGTGCCGGCGCCGTTCGCGAGGAGGCGGTGGGAGGCCATGGGCAGGGTGTCCTTCGGGCGGGTTCGGCAAAAGAACGGTCAGGCGATGCGGTGGGCGGGCGCGGGGGCAGCCCCGGAGGAGCCGGTGGCACGGCTGGCTGCCCGGCGCAGCAGGACGGCGAACTCCTGCGCCCTGAGCGGATCGTGGAAGAGCGGCTCGGCTCCGGTGAGGCTGAGGACGGCGATCAGGTTCTGCCCGCGCAGGACGGGCGTGGCCAGGGTGCAGATGCCGGGACATCGGCGCAGCGCGATGCGGGTGGAGCGGATGGTGTCCCGCACGGCGGGCGCCAGCGTGAGCGGGCGGTCGTCGGCGCTGACGGCGAGTTCGGCGGGAGCGTAGGCGAGCGCGGCGCGGCCGGCGGCGCTGGTCCGTGCGTCGCCTTCGTGTTGGGCTGCCGCGGCGCGCAGCTGCGGGAGCGGACAGGCCAGGTCGATGAGGGTGAGGTGGAAGCCGACGCCGGGGCGGAAGTGCGGCTCGTGCCAGGACACCGCGAGCCCGGTCTCCTGCTGCAGGTCCTCGATGATGCGTTGGACGGGCGGGGTGGTCAGGTCCGTTCCGGTCCTCACCGGGGCGAGCGCGCGGGCGTCGCGGGTGAGCCGGTAGGCGCCGCGGCGGGTGCCGGGCTCGACGAGGTGCTCCAGGCCGGCGGCCTTGAGGAGCTTGGAGGCGTGCGAGGGCTGCAGACCAGCGGCGCGGGCGATGTCGGCGAGCTGGTGTTCCTCCTCGGCGCCCAGGCGCAGCAGGGCATGCAGGAGGCGGAAGCCGCGGCCGGCGGACTGTGGCGGCTGGCGCCCCTCGCTCACGGCGGCGAGGACCGGCGGGACGCCGGGCGGGGACCAGTACGCGGGCGGGGAGGGTCTGGGCGGGACGTCGAGGGACATGCATCCTCCAGGTCGGTGCGGCGCGGTCAGGCTCCAGACGTCGTGGGGGGCCAGGGAGCCGGGCCCGGGTGGCGCGGCTCCACGATCGGCGACCTCAGTGGGGCGGTCAGGGCCGGTAGGGGCGGCGCGGGCGGAACGACGGCGGCTGGGTGGGGGCCGGGACAGCGACGTCGTAGGCGTCGTCGGGGTCGTCGTCCGGCAGGCTGAGGTAGTGCGGCTCCACGAACAGGCGCTGGGCCTGCCATTCGGGCGGCGGGGACAGCGGCGCGGGCCGGGGCCGGCGTACGGCTGCCTCGGTCCGGCGCGGCGGGATGCGGTTCTGGGTGTGCATGGGCACGGCTCTCCTTGTTACTTCAGGTCCGGCAGGACGACGCCACTGCTGGAGTCGGTGGGCAGCGGCTGGTCGGGACAGCCGGCCAGGATGCGGGTCATGGCCGCCTTCTCCGGCGGGGTGACCCACAGCCGGTACTTGGCCTTGACGGCGATCTGCCGTGCGACATACGTGCAGCGGAAGCTCTTGTTGGCCGGCAGCCAGGTGGCGGCGTCACTGTCGGACTTCGCGGCGTTCGCCGGTCCCGAGGCCGCAATCAGGTTTTCCGGGTCGTTTCCGAGGGCCGACCGCTGCTGCTGGGTGAGTTGGGCCGCACCCACGCGCCAGCTGGCGCCGAGCGCGACGACGTGGTCGATCTGGACCTGGGCGCTCTGCGGGCCGCGCACGAAGTGGATGGTCTTACCGGTGTAGGGGTCGGCGAGGGTGCCGGTGGCCACCACGCACCGGGAGGACCCCTTGAAGGTGATGTGCTGCAGGTCGCGGCGGAGAACGTCGTTTCGGGTATCGCACGAATTCTGTGCCCCGGGCGCGGTGGTGGAGTCCGACCAGGCCGGTCCGAACTTGGCCTCGCGGTCGTATCCGGTCATCGGGGCCGGGCCTTTGACCGTGAGCTGGGCCAGGGCGTGCTGGGCGGTGCCGGCCGCCGCCGGACCTGCGGCGGGCGCCTTCGCGTTGTCGCCGGCGCTCGGGTCGGCGAGGGCGGAGCAGCCGGTGAGCGTGGCGGCCAGGACGAGGCCGGCCAGCGCCGTCCGGCGGGTGGTGAGGTTCAACTCGGCGGTACCTCTTCTTGATGCGGGTGGGCGCCGCGGCAGCGGCGCCCCTTGATGATCACGCAGAGAGCGGGTGGGGACGGGCAGGCGTGTGCAGGGCGTGGGCGAAGGCCCTGACCTGCTCCACGGCGCCGTCGAGGCCGACGGGACCCTCGAGCAGCGGCCGGACCAGCGGGGAGCCGATCACGACGCCGTCGACGTACGGGGCGACCTGGCCGGCGCGTTGCGGGGTGGAGATGCCGATGCCGCCGACCACGGGCAGGGAGGTGTACGACCGCAGCCGGGTGGTGAAGGCGTCGAGCGCGGGCAGGTCGAGGTCTCCCTGGTAGCCGGTGGGGGCGGCGGCTGCCGGGGCGTAGATCCAGCCGGAGGCGGCCGCGGTGATGGCGGCCAGCTGATCGTCGCCGGCGCTGCGCGGCGCGAACTGCGGGGTGTGCAGTCCGGCTTTCCGGGCGGCATCGGTCCACTCGCCGGCCTCGGCGACGGGAAGGTCAGGGATCATCGCGCCGGCGGCCCCGGCCTGGGCGAGGTCCTGGGCGAAGCGGGTCACGCCGAAGTCGAGGACGGGGGCCCAGTAGCTCATGGCGACCACGGGGACGGCGGTGCTGGAGGCGGCGAGGCGGATGGTGGAGAAGACGTGGGCCATGCGTGCGCCCTGGCCCAGGGCCTGGGTGTAGGCGGCGGCGATGTCCGGGCCGTCGAGGCTGGGGGTGTGGTGCGGGACGCCGACTTCGAGGAAGTCGGCGCCGTGGCGGGTGAACGCGCGCAGGGCCTCGATCCCGGCCGTCCAGTTGGGGAAGCCGGCGGGCAGGAACGCGCCGAGGGCCGGTCGTTGCCGGTGGGCGAGAAGTGCGGTGAGCCCGGTGGCGGCAGGGGTCAGCGTGGTCATGACGGGGGCGCCTTTCGCAGGGCGTGGGGGTGAGGGGGCCCGCGACCCCGCGGCGAAGGGGTGCGCACGGGGTCCAGGGGGCTGCCCCCGGCCGCCGCGTAGGAGCGCGGCGGCCGGGGAGGAGCCGGGACTATCCGGCGAGGTGGAACTTGATCATGTCCTGGCGGATCCAGCCGTACGTGCCGGCCGGCAGCCCGCCCTTGGACCGCTTCTTGAGCTTGGCCTTGTACCAGGAGCCGCTCTTGCAGTAGAGGGCCAGCTGGTCCGCGTTGTAGACGAGGCCCTTGGACTTGTACGACGTCGACGGTCCGGAGCGGAAGTTGATGCCGTTCCCGTCGACTTCGGCGCTCTGGTCGTAGGTGGAGCAGTCGCTGCTGGCGGCCGACGCGGTCGGTGCGAGGGCTGCGGCGCCCCCGGCGAGCAGGGAGACGGACAGGGCGACGGTGGCGAAGCGCTTGAGTGCGGCCATGGCCTTCAAGGTCCTTTCAGGAGTCGTGGGTTGGCCCGGCGGCCCGCCAGTGCGCGGGCCGCCGGGGCCGGGGCGCGGCAAGGCGCCCCGGCGTGGTGCCGTCAGGACTGGTCGGCGGTGCGGCGCTCGGTGCGGCGCTTGCCGTAGCCGACGGCGCCCACGGTCGCCAGGCCCGCGGCGAGCAGGCCGCCGGCGGTCAGGGCCAGTGCCGTGTTCCCGTCGGCACCGGTGTGCGCGAGGCTCCCGGCGGGCGTGACGGTGTCGCTGGCGCTGATCTGCTCGGTGGTGCCGCCCTTGGGCGAGTCGTGCGAGCTGCCCTTGTCGGAACCGCCCTTGCCCGAGTCGCCCTTGTCGGAGCCGCCGCTACCCGAGGTCGGATCCGGGGACGGCTTGGTGGTCGGGTCGGTGCCCGGGTCGGTCGTCGGAGGACCGGTCGGGTCCGTGGTCGGCGGGTCCGTGGGATCCGTCGTCGGCGGATCCGTCGGGTCGGTCGTCGGAGGATCGGTCGGGTCGGTCGTCGGCGGGTCCGTGGGATCCGTCGTCGGCGGATCCGTCGGGTCGGTCGTCGGAG
>NZ_JBHXMF010000091.1:0-2451 GCF_042721055.1 Streptomyces sp. NPDC058470 | reverse complement strand
GATCGGTCGGGTCCGTGGTCGGCGGGGTCGTGGGATCCGTCGTCGGAGGGGTCGTGGGATCGGTCGTCGGCGGGGTCGTGGGATCGGTCCCCGGCTCCGTCGGATCGGTGGTCGGCGGGCCGGTGGGGTCCGTCGTCGGCGGGGTCGTCGGGTCGGTGCCCGGCTCCCCGGTCGGCCCCGGGCTCGGGGAGCCGGCCTTCGCCGACACCTCGACCTTCAGCGCCAGCGATGCCTCGTCGGCCGCCGAGGCGGACGGCTTCGGCGAGGGGGAACTGGCGGCGAGGGCTGCCGGGGTGGCCACGGCCCCCGCGGCGGCGACGAGCGCGGCGGTCGCCATGACGCGGCGCAGCAGGCGCGGTCGGGTCTTACGCATAGGTGAGATCAGCCTCCACTGGTACACGGCAGGCTCGGCCGGTCAGCGCACGCTGCGCCGGGGCGAAGTACCTGCTGGTGAACTGATCTTGGATTTGGTGGCCTGTGGACAGAGTCCGGCGATTTCCGGACCTCACCCGCCGCGCTCAGCGGTTCCTGTGGATAAAGAACTGCGCGCCAGGCCGCGGCGGTTGGCGCGCCGGGCGGTTCGGGACTGGTCCGCGCGCAGCATCGGGGCTGCGAGCATGGGCGGATGACCCTCGTGATCGCACTCGCGGCCGGCTCGGTGCTGGGCTACCTGATCAGGTGCTGGCGGCCGGCCCGGCGTGCGGCGCACTGGGCGCAGCGTCAGGAGATGGGCACGGCGGCATGGTGGGCGGCGCAGCCGGTGCTCGCCCTCGCGCTGGCGGTCCGGCTCGTCTCGCACCCCCGCCAGAGCGTGCGCAATATCCGCTCCTGGCAGGAGGAAGAGCGGGTGGAGCCGCCGCGGCACGATCCCGGGTGGGCGGCCAGGCGGGGCGCGCGGTGAACTGGTGCGGGCAGTGCAAGGCCCGGCGCACACACGGGGGGATGCGCGCCGGGCTCTCGGTGCCACGGTAGCCGCGGATCCGCCGCGGGCGGGGCTGAATGCCCGGGTTCATCTCGATCCGGCCAGCGGCTCGGCTGATCCGCGCCCCACGCCCTTCGGTGTCTGCAGGGTGAGGTGGCGGCGGGTGACCAGCAGCAGGAACAGGCCGAGCGCGGCGCCGGCGGCCGCGACGGCGGCGGCCCCTGCGGGGGCGGTGGAGGGAACGAGGCCCGCAAGCGCGGTGCCGGCGGCCTGTCCCAGGCCGAGACAGGCGATCAGCCAGGCGGACGCCTCGGCGAGGGTGCTGCGCGGGACGAGGACGTCGAGTGCGTGGAAGCCGGTGACCAGGAGCGGCGCGAGGAACAGGCCGGGCAGGACGGCGGCCGCGATGGCCAGCGGCGGAGCGGGATCGGCGAGCATCGGCAGCGAGCCGAGCAGGAATCCGGCGCCGATGAGCAGGAGTTGGCGGGCCGGGGAGCCGGGCCAGGTGCGGCGGCCGAAGAGCAGTCCGCCCGTCAGGCTGCCGACGGCGAGCGCGGCGGGGATCATCGTCGACAGGTAGCCGGCGTGGTGGCGCTCCCCCGCCGCGAGGGCCACCACGTTCAGCGCGCCCAGGGTGATGCCCGCGCCGAACAGCGCGGCGGCCAGGGCGCGCAGGCCGGGGACACGGATCGGTCCGAGCCAGTGGGTGCGGGTGGGGGCCGGCTGCCAGGTGCGGGTGGGCGGCGCGGACAGGAACAGTGCGGATCCGCCGAGGCCGATCGCGGCGGTGGCGGTGAGCACGAGGACGGTGCCCGTCACGGCGTCGAGACCCAGGACCAGGAGCGGGCCGCCGATGAAGACGAGTTCCTGGGCGCAGGCGTCGAGCGCGAGCGCGGCCCGGCGGTGCTGCGGGCTCTCCACGACGTTCGGCCACAGGACGCGCAGCGCCGCCTCCAGAGGTGGGGTGCACAGGCCCGCGGCCGCGGCGATGACCGCGGCCGGTGCGGGATGGCCGGCCGGGCTGAGGAAAGCGAGCGCGAGGAAGGCCGTGGTCGAGGCCAGGGCGGTGACGCCGATCGCGACGCGGTGGCCGTGCCGGTCCAGGAGGCGTCCCCACAGCGGCTGCCCGATCGCGGCCGCCAGTCCGTACACGGCGGCGAGGATTCCGGCCAGGCGCAGGCTGCCGCCGTCCGCCCGTACGGCGATCAGGATCGCGAGCGGTGCCATGGCGACGGGGAGGTGGCCGATGACCGCGCCGGCCAGGAGGCGGGTGACGTTCGGGAGGTCCAGGACGTCGCGGTAGCGCGACGGTTCGGGGGCGGGCCGTCTGCGCGGGCGGTGCAGGAGGGGGCTGATGGTCATGGGAGAGCGGTCCTTGGTGTCATACGCCGTCAGGGTGCGCGGCGGCCGCGCGGGAGGAGGGGCGGGGGGGCGCCCCCGGGGGGGGGGGGGGCGCCCGCGGGGGGGGGGGGGCCCGGCGGCGCCCGCCCGGGGGGGACGGGGGGGGGCCGAACCCCCCCGGGGGGGAC
>NZ_JBHXMF010000090.1:0-27440 GCF_042721055.1 Streptomyces sp. NPDC058470 | reverse complement strand
GCGTTGGACGGGCTGAAAGGTCTCCAGCGCCGGACGGGCTGAAAGATCTCCAGCGTTGGACGGGCTGAAAGGTCTCCAGCGCCGGACGGGCTGAAAGATCTCCAGCGTTGGACGGGCTGAAAGGTCTCCAGCGCCGGACGGGCTGAAAGATCTCCAGCGTTGGACGGGCTGAAAGGTCTCCAGCGCCGGACGGGCTGAAAGGTCTCCAGCGTTGGACGGGCTGAAAGGTCTCCAGCGCCGGACGGGCTGAAAGATCTCCAGCGTTGGACGGGCTGAAAGGTCTCCAGCGCCGGACGGGCTGAAAGATCTCCAGCGCCGGACAGGTTGAAAGGTCTCCGGCGCCGGACGCGCTAAGCAGTCTCTGGTGCCGTCACGAAGTCGATCAACTCCTCCACCCTGCCCAGGAGTTCTGGCTCCAGGTCCTTGTAGGAGCGTACGTGGGACAGGATGTGCTGCCAGGCCGCGCCGGTGTTCTCGGGCCAGCCCAGGGCGCGGCAGACGCCTGTTTTCCAGTCCTGGCCGTGGGGGACACGGGGCCAGGCCGGGATGCCGACGGAGGACGGCTTCACGGCCTCCCAGATGTCGATGTACGGGTGGCCGACGACCAGGGCGTGGTTGCTGGTGACCGAGTCGGCGATGCGGGATTCCTTGGTGCCGGGGACCAGGTGGTCGACGAGGACGCCGAGGCGGGCGTCCGGGCCCGGGGCGAAGTCGGCGACGATCGCGGGCAGGTCGTCGATGCCTTCCAGGTACTCGACGACGACGCCCTCGATGCGCAGGTCGTCGCCCCAGACGCGTTCGACGAGCTCGGCGTCGTGCCGGCCCTCCACGTAGATCCGCCCGGCCCGCGCCACCCGCGCCCGCGCACCCGGCACCGCGACCGAACCGGAGGCGGTGCGGGAGGGACGTACGGGCGCCCCTGCCGCCGGGCGGACCAGCGTCACCACCTTGCCCTCCAGGAGGAATCCGCGCGGTTCCAGCGGGAACACCCGGTGCTTGCCGAAGCGGTCCTCCAGCGTCACCGTGCCCGCTTCGCAGCGGATCACCGCGCCGCAGAAGCCCGTGCCGGGCTCCTCGACCACCAGACCGGGGTCCGCAGGGACCTCCGGCACGGGCTTGGGCTTCTTCCACGGCGGGGTCAGGTCCGGAGAGTACTGGCGCATTCGGATGACGATAGGAGAAGCCGGGCCCCCGTGTCGTACGGCCTCCTACGACACGCCGAAGCGGGCCGCCAGCGTGTCGCGTTGGGCCCGGACAAACGCCGCATTCACCACCGCCCCGTGGCCGGGTACGTACACCGCGTCCTCCCCGCCCAGGTCGAGCAGCCGGTCCAGCGCCGCCGGCCAGTGGGACGGGACGGCGTCGGGGCCCGCCTGGGGTTCGCCGGACTCCTCCACCAGGTCGCCGCAGAAGACGATCTGCGGCCATGGCGGCGATCCTGGGACGAGGACCACCAGGTCGTGGGCGGTGTGGCCGGGGCCGATGTTCGCGAGCCGGACCTGTGTGCCGCCGCCGAGGTCCAGGGTCCGCTCGCCGGACACCTGGTGACGAGGGCGGGCCAACAGATCGGCGGCCTCGGCCGCCTCCAGCGGGTCCAGGCCGTTGCGTACGGCGTCCGCGCGCAGTTCCTCATGTCCGTGCGCGAGGACCGTATCCAGGCCGACCGCCCCGAACACCTCCACACCCGGGAAGGCTGCCGCGCCGAACACGTGGTCGAAGTGTGCGTGGGTGAGCGCGAGGTGCGTCACCCGGTGATCTCCATCTGGCACGTGCCGCGCCTCGGCATCAGGTTGCGTACCCGCGAGCAGCCGCCGTGCCTCGGAACGCAACTGCGCGCCCTCCCGCAGGCTCGACCCCGCGTCGATCAGCAGGGCGGCCCCCTCGCCGGCCACGAGCCCGACCGTGCAGTCCCAGCCAGGAAGCCGCCGCCGCCCGACCCGCGGCGCCACCCTCTCCCACCCCGCCTCTTCCCAAGTCACGCTCATGGGCCGACGCTAGTGCCTGTCCGACCATTCCCGTCTGCCCCGCGGCGCCCTACATGCCCCATGCCCTCTCGCCGTATCGGGCGCAGGCCCAAGTACGTCCGGTACGAGGGTCCGCGCCCGGCACGCCGAGAGCACCGGGGGCCTGGCGTCGCGAGGCCGCCTTCCGGGCAACGACGGAAATGGTCGGACAGGTACCGACGGCGAGGACCCCGTCGGCATGACCGCGCGGGTCCGCCCTTGCCGGGGGCGTACCTTCCCGCCGTACACTGGCCGGGGAAACGCTGGCACTCGCATGCGCTGAGTGCCAGGGGGAGAGTCCGGGATGAGTCCGGGAGACCACGGCGACGACATCTGGAGGTGTGCGCGATGCTCAGCGAACGCAGGCTCGAAGTGCTGCGCGCCATCGTCCAGGACTACGTGGGGACGGAGGAGCCGGTCGGTTCCAAGGCCCTCACCGAGCGGCACCGACTCGGGGTCTCCCCGGCCACGGTCCGCAACGACATGGCCGCCCTGGAGGACGAGGGGTACATCGCCCAGCCGCACACCAGCGCCGGGCGCATCCCCACCGACAAGGGCTACCGGCTCTTCGTCGACAAGCTCGCGGGCGTCAAGCCGATGACCGCGCCGGAGCGGCGGGCCATCCAGAACTTCCTCGACGGCGCCGTCGATCTCGATGATGTGGTGGGGCGTACGGTACGGCTGCTCGCGCAGCTCACGCGGCAGGTCGCCGTCGTGCAGTACCCGTCCCTCACGCGGTCGACCGTGCGGCACGTCGAGCTGCTGTCGCTGGCTCCGGCCCGCGTGATGCTCGTCCTGATCACGGACACCGGCCGGGTCGAGCAGCGCTTGATCGACTGTCCGGCGCCGTTCGGGGAGACGTCTCTGGCGGATCTGCGCGCGCGACTCAACAGCCGGGTCGCGGGGCGTCGGTTTTCGGACGTTCCGCAACTGGTGCAGGACCTGCCCGACGCCTTCGAGGCGGAGGACCGCGGTACGGTCACGACGGTGCTCTCCACCCTGCTGGAGGCGCTCGTCGAGCAGACCGAGGAGCGGCTGATGATCGGCGGCACCGCCAATCTCACCCGCTTCGGACATGACTTCCCTCTCACGATCCGGCCCGTACTCGAAGCGCTGGAGGAGCAGGTCGTGCTTCTCAAGTTGCTTGGTGAGGCGGGGGATTCGGGCATGACCGTACGGATCGGTCATGAGAACGCGTATGAGGGACTCAACTCCACGTCCGTCGTCTCAGTCGGCTACGGTTCGGGCGACGAGGCAGTAGCGAAACTCGGCGTGGTCGGACCGACCCGCATGGATTACCCCGGCACGATGGGAGCGGTACGAGCGGTGGCACGGTACGTCGGACAGATCCTGGCGGAGTCCTAAGTGGCCACGGACTACTACGCCGTGCTCGGCGTGCGCCGCGACGCGTCCCAGGACGAGATCAAGAAGGCGTTCAGGAGGCTCGCTCGCGAGCTGCACCCGGACGTCAATCCCGATCCGAAGACGCAGGAGCGCTTCAAGGAGATCAACGCCGCCTACGAGGTGTTGTCGGACCCGCAGAAGAAGCAGGTCTACGACCTCGGCGGCGACCCGCTGTCCCAGGCGGGCGGCGCGGGCGGCCCCGGTGGCTTCGGCGCCGGCGGCTTCGGCAACTTCTCGGACATCATGGACGCCTTCTTCGGTACGGCGTCGCAGCGTGGCCCGCGGTCGCGTACGCGCCGTGGCCAGGACGCCATGATCCGGCTGGAGATCGAGCTGGACGAGGCGGCCTTCGGCACCACGAAGGACATCCAGGTCGACACGGCCGTCGTCTGCGCCACCTGCAGCGGTGAGGGCGCGGCGCCGGGGACCTCGGCGCAGACCTGTGACATGTGCCGCGGTCGCGGTGAGGTGTCGCAGGTCACGCGGTCCTTCCTCGGCCAGGTCATGACCTCGCGGCCCTGCCCGCAGTGCCAGGGCTTCGGGACCGTCGTCCCGACCCCGTGCCCGGAGTGCGCGGGCGACGGTCGCGTGCGGTCGCGTCGGACGCTGACCGTCAAGATCCCGGCCGGCGTCGACAACGGCACCCGGATCCAGCTCGCGGGCGAGGGCGAGGTCGGCCCCGGCGGCGGCCCCGCCGGCGACCTGTACGTCGAGATCCACGAGCTCCCGCACTCCACCTTCCAGCGCCGCGGCGACGACCTGCACTGCACGGTCACCATCCCGATGACCGCGGCGGCCCTCGGCACCAAGGTGCCGCTGGAGACGCTCGACGGCATGGAGGAGATCGACATCCGTCCGGGCACGCAGTCCGGGCAGTCGGTCCCGCTGCACGGGCGCGGCATCACGCACCTGCGGGGCGGCGGGCGCGGTGACCTCATCGTGCACGTCGAGGTGATGACACCGTCGAAGCTCGACGCCGAGCAGGAGCGCGTACTGCGCGAACTGGCCGTGCTGCGCGGCGAGGAACGGCCCATCGGGCAGTTCCAGCCGGGGCAGCAGGGGCTCTTCTCGCGGCTCAAGGACGCTTTCAACGGTCGCTGAGGACCGACTGCCGGGCCTCTGAAGTGCGCCTTCTCGCCCTGGGCCGGACCGGCCCGGGCGGGAGGGTGCGAGTGGCCTATGCCACGCGGATGACTCGATTCGGACTTGTTCGGAGGACGTGACAACATGCCGTCATGTCCTCCGCACTGACCGATCTTTTCCCACACCCGATCGTGCAGGCCCCCATGGCGGGCGGAGTATCCGTTCCGCATCTCGCGGCCGCCGTGTCCGAGGCCGGTGGGCTCGGATTCCTCGCCGCCGGGTACAAGACGGCCGACGGCATGTATCAAGAGATCAAGCAGCTGCGCGGGATCACGAGCCGCCCCTTCGGCGTGAACCTCTTCATGCCGCAGCCCGAGTACGCGGACAAGGCGGCGGTCGAGGTGTACGCCCACCAGCTCGCCGGTGAGGCCGCCTGGTACGAGACCGAACTCGGCGAACCGGACAGCGGCCGCGACGACGGCTACGACGCCAAGCTCGCGGTCCTCCACGACAATCCGGTGCCGGTGGTCTCCTTCCACTTCGGCATCCCCACCCGCGAGGTCCTGGACTCCCTCGCCCAGGCCGGCACGCTCACCCTGGTGACCGCGACCACGGCCGAGGAGGCACTCGCCGTGCAGCGGGCCGGCGCCGCCGCGGTCGTCGTGCAGGGCGTCGAGGCGGGCGGCCACCAGGGCACCCACCGCGACAACCCGGAGACGGACGGCACCGGCGTCGGACTGCTCTCGCTGATCGCGCAGGTCCGCGAGAGCGTGCAGATCCCGATCGTCGCGGCCGGCGGCATCATGCGCGGCAGCCAGATCGCCGCGGTGCTCGCGGCGGGCGCGAACGCGGCCCAGCTCGGCACGGCGTTCCTCGCCACCCCCGAGTCCGGCGCGCACGCCGTGCACAAGCAGGCGCTGACCAACCCCCTCTTCGTCCGTACGGAGTTGACACGAGCCTTCTCCGGGCGCCCGGCGCGCGGACTCGTCAACCGCTTCCTGCGCGAGCACGGCCCGTACGCGCCCGCCGCGTACCCCGAGGTCCACCACCTCACCTCGCCGCTGCGCAAGGCGGCGGCCAGGGCGGGCGACGCGCAGGGCATGGCACTGTGGGCCGGCCAGGGACACCGGATGGCCCGTGAACTGCCCGCGGCGCAGCTGGTGGAGGTACTGAGCGCCGAACTCGCGGCTGCGAAGACAGCGTTGTCGGGGTTCCCTGAAAGGGGCGCGGTCCGATGACGGCTCCGGTGTTCGTGGTGGAGCATTTCCGTACGGGCGACGGCGGGCGCTATGTCCTCGACGGTCCCGAGGGGCGGCACGCGGTCTCCGTGAAGCGACTGCGGGCCGGTGAGGAAGTCGTCCTCACCGACGGCGCCGGGCGGTGGGCGGACTGCGTGGTGCTGGACACCGAGGGCAAGGACCGGCTGATCGTCCGGCTGGACCCGGTGGCCGAGCAGCCGGAGGAAGAACCCCGCATCACCGTCGTCCAGGCCCTCCCCAAGGGCGACCGAGGCGAACTCGCCGTCGAGACCATGACGGAGACCGGCGTCGACACCGTCGTCCCCTGGGCGGCCTCCCGCTGCATCACGCAGTGGAAGGGCGAGCGGGGCGTGAAGGCACTCGCCAAGTGGCGGGCCACGGCCCGGGAGGCCGGCAAGCAGTCCCGCCGCGTCCGCTTCCCCGAGGTCGCGGACGCGATGACGAGCAGGCAGGTTGCCGCACTTCTCGCCAAAGCCGATCTCGCCGCCGTACTGCACGAGAGCGGCGACGAACCGCTCGCCACCGCCGAACTCCCCGTGCGCGGCGAGATCGTCCTCGTGATCGGCCCCGAAGGAGGCGTCTCTCCTGAGGAGTTGGCGCTCTTCACCGAGGCCGGCGCACGGGCGTACCGCCTGGGGCGCAGCGTGCTGCGCACCTCGACCGCCGGGACCGCGGCGGCGGCGCTGCTGCTCGGCCGTACCGGTCGCTGGTCCTAGCGGGTGTCGGGGATCACCTCGGATCAGGCCGCGGTGCATGGTGAGGTGCATCGCAAGGCGGAGTATCGCAAGGCGGAGCATGACCTGCGTACTGGGCGTGCTCGGGTGATGCGGCAACGCGGCCAGGTGCCGTGCCAGGCGTCGCGGACCCGAGGTGATCCGGACGACACCCCTAGACCACTGGAGATCGCCTTGGAACTCGCCCAAGTACGCCTGCTCGTCTCCGACTTCCCGGCCTGCTACCGGTTCTACGCCGAGGTCCTCGGCCTCAAGCCGCAGTCGGGCGCGACCGGGGGGCCGTACGAGAAGTTCAGCCCCGTCACCGGCTCGGCGGGCATCGCTCTCCAGGACCGCGCGATGATGGCCCGGATCCTGGGCGAACTGGGCGACTCGGTGTCGGGACACCGCTCACTGGTGGTGCTGCGGGTGGACGACCTGGACGCGTACTGCGCGCAGATCACCTCCCGCGGTGCGACCCTCCTGCACGAACCGGCTCCCATGACCGACCGGATGCGCGCCGCCCACCTCAAGGACCCGGAAGGGAACCTGGTGGAGCTGCAGGAGTGGCTGCTGCTGCGCGGCTGATGACGGCGGGAAACAGGGTCCAGCCGTCCAACTCCCGCGGTCCCGGCAGCAGTTCACGCTCCCGCGCCTCGTCGACGAGAGCGCGTACGATATGTGGCTCGCGCAGGTTGATCAGATTGCCCCGCCCGTCGGCAGCGGAGCCCGAGTGCTGGAGCCCGTCGGCGACGTAGCGCCCCTCGCCCGCCCGGAAGACGATCAGGGTGCGGACACCGTCCAGGTGCAGGGAGAGCACCTCTCGGCAGACGTCACCGTCGCCGTGCTTGTGCCGCACGGTCCACACATAGGTGGTCTGCTCGTCCACGACGAGCCGTCTGGGCGTGCGGTCATTGCCCATGCGTTCGAGTATGGCGCGCGCGATGGCGGAGTGGCCGCATGCGGTCTTCCGTGCCACCCGGGACGGTGGCACGCTGCCGTCCATGGGGGTATTGAGACGAATTCTACGACGGACCGGACAGCGGCGGACAGTGGCGATGGCCGGTCTCGCGGCCGTCGCCGTGGGCGGTGTCGTCGCGTGCGACCCCGGCGGGCTGAGCTCCGCCTCCGTGGCGTACACGACCGACCAGACCGTGACGAAGGAGCTGGAGCGGCAGAAGGCGGATGTCGCCTGGCTCAGCTGCACGGCGTCGTTCGACGGCGGCAACCAGGCCTACACACCCGGGCAGACGCCCTCGCCGACCGAGGACACCGTGGCGGACGTCGACTGCACGGGGGAGACCTCGGACGGGAAGGACATCACCGTCACGGGCAAGGTCACCCGGGCCGTCGACGGCCGGTGCGTACGCGGTGATCTGACCGCCAGGATCGACGGCAAGCAGTGGTTCCACGTGACCGGACTCGGCAACTGCGACGCCCCCAGCACACCCGGGTACACCCCGCCCGTCGACAACCAGCCCCAACAGCCCGGCCCCACCGTCACGGTGACCGTCACCAGGACCATCTGGTGCCAGGGTGACCCCACCTGTTGGCCCGAGGGCAAGTGACGCGCGCAGTGCGGGGAGGTGGAGGAGGAAGGAGGTAAGTGATCGAAACCCCTGTCCGGGGGCGTGATCGCTGCCTAAGGTGATCGGGTGACAGAGCCCGCACCCTCCGCGTATCTCCGGTTTCCGCATCTGCACGGCGATCTGGTCGCCTTCACCGCCGAGGACGACATCTGGGTCGCCCCGCTGGACGGTGGCGGCCGCGCCTGGCGGGTCAGCGCAGACAACGTGCCGGTGAACCATCCGCGCATCTCCCCTGACGGCACGACCGTCGCCTGGACGTCCGGCCGTGACGGCGCCCCTGAGGTGCATGCCGCCCCGCTGGACGGCGGGCCGTCCAAACGGCTGACGTATTGGGGCAGTTCGAAGACCCAGGTGCGCGGTTGGACCCCCGACGGGCAGGTGCTCGCGCTCAGTACGCAGGGGCAGGCGAGCCTGCGGCGCAGCTGGGCGCGGGCGATCCCGCTCGACGGCGGCCCGGCGACCACCCTTCCGTACGGGCCCGTTGGCGATGTCGCCCACGGTGAGCCCGGCGTGCTGCTGCTGTCCGCTCCCATGGGGCGCGAGGCCGCCTGGTGGAAGCGGTACCGGGGCGGTACAGCGGGCAAGCTGTGGATCGACCGGGCGGCCGCGGGCGAAGAGGGAGCGGGGGAATTCGTACGGCTGCATGAAGAGCTCGACGGGAACCTCGAGTACCCCTTGTGGGTGGGGGAGCGCGTCGCTTTTCTGTCCGACCACGAAGGCGTCGGGGCGCTGTACTCGTCTCTCGCGGACGGGTCCGACCTGCGGCGGCACACACCGATCGACGGCTTCTACGCCCGGCACGCCGCGAGCGACGGCACCCGCGTCGTGTACGCGTCCGCCGGTGAACTGTGGCTCCTCGACGACCTGGACGGCGCCGAGCCGCGCCGGCTCGACCTGCGGCTCGGCGGACAGCGCGTCGACCTCCAGCCGCACTCCGTCAGCGCGTCCCGCTGGTTCGGGGCCGCCGCGCCCGACCACACCGGACGCGGCAGCGCGATCTCCGTGCGCGGCTCCGTCCACTGGGTCACCCACCGCTCGGGCCCGGCCCGCGCGCTCGCCGCCGAACCCGGCGTACGTGCCCGGCTGCCCCGCACCTTCCGGGCGGAGGGCGAGGAACACGTGGTGTGGGTGACGGACGCCGAGGGCGACGACGCCCTGGAGTTCGCCCCCGCGACCGGGGTCGCCCCCGGAGCGACACCCCGCAGGCTCGCCGCCGGACAGCTCGGACGGGTCCTCGCCCTCGCCATGGCACCCGACGGCAGCCGCGCCGCCGTCGCCTCGCACGACGGACGCGTCCTGCTCGTCGAGCGCGAGACCGGCGAGGTGCGCGAGGTCGACCGCAGCGAGAACGGCGACGTCAGCGGCCTCGCCTTCTCGCCCGACTCCGCGTGGCTCGCCTGGTCGCACCCCGGCCCGCGCCCGCTGCGCCAGCTCAAGCTCGCCAACACCACCGACCTGTCGGTCACCGAGGCGACCCCGCTCCGCTTCCGCGACTACGCACCCGCGTTCACCCTCGACGGCAAGCACCTGGGCTTCCTCTCGGCCCGCTCCTTCGACCCGGTCTACGACGAGCACGTCTTCGACCTCGCCTTCGTGGGCGGCTCCCGGCCGCACCTCATCACGCTCGCCGCGACCACCCCGTCCCCCTTCGGACCGCAGCGCCACGGCCGCCCCTTCGAAGCGCCCGACAAGGACGAGACGCCCGACAGCGAGGGCACCCCCGCGACCCGGATCGACCTAGACGGACTCGCCGACCGGATCGTGCCGTTCCCCGTCGAGGCCGCCCGCTACACCGGCCTCCGTGCCGCCAAGGACGGACTCCTGTGGCTGCGGCACCCGGTCCGCGGCGTGCTCGGCTCCTCCCGCGCCACCCCCGACGACCCGGACCCGAAGACCGAGCTGGAGCGGTACGACCTCGTCCAGCAGCGCATCGAGCACCTCGCCGCCGACGCCGACCACTTCGCCGTCAGCGGCGACGGCAAACGCGTCCTGCTGTGGACCGACGGCAAGCTCAAGGTCGTCCCCAGCGACCGGCGCGCCTCGAACGACGACGAGAGCGACACGAACATCACCGTCGACCTCTCGCGGGTACGGCAGACCGTCGATCCGACCGCCGAATGGCGGCAGATGTACGACGAGACCGGCCGGATCATGCGGGACAACTTCTGGCGGCCCGACCTGGGCGGCATCGACTGGGACGGCGTCCTGGAGCGGTACCGGCCGGTGCTCGAACGCGTCGCCACCCACGACGACCTCGTGGACCTCCTGTGGGAGGTGCACGGCGAGCTCGGTACCTCCCACGCGTACGTCGTGCCGCGCGGCGGCGGATGGAGCGGCGGCGACCGGGCGCAGGGGCTGCTAGGGGCGGACATCTCCCGTCACGAGGACGGCAGTTGGCGTATCGACCGGATCCTTCCGTCGGAGACCTCCGACCCCGACGCGCAGGCGCCGCTCGCCGCTCCCGGGGTCGCCGTGCGCGCCGGGGACGCGATCGTCGCGGTCGCGGGGCGGCCGGTGGACCCGGTGGCCGGGCCAGGACCGCTGCTCGTCGGCACCGCGGGCAAGGCGGTCGAGCTGACCGTCTCCCCGTCCGGCGGCGGCGATCCCCGCCACGCCGTCGTGGTGCCGGTGTCCGACGAGGAGCCGCTGCGTTACCACGCGTGGGTCGCCGACCGGCGGGCCTACGTCCACGAGCGGTCCGGCGGACGGCTCGGGTATCTGCACGTGCCCGACATGCAGGCGCCCGGCTGGGCCCAGATCCACCGCGACCTGCGCGTCGAGGTGGCCCGCGAAGGACTCGTCGTGGACGTCCGCGAGAACCGTGGCGGCCACACCTCCCAGCTGATCATCGAGAAGCTCGCGCGCCGGATCGTGGGCTGGGACCTGCCGCGCGGCATGCGGCCCTACAGCTACCCCGAGGACGCGCCGCGCGGGCCCGTCGTCGCCGTCGCCAACGAGTTCTCCGGCTCCGACGGCGACATCGTGAACGCGGCGATCAAGGCGCTGGGCATCGGTCCCGTGGTCGGCACCCGGACCTGGGGCGGCGTCATCGGCATCGACAGCCGCTACCGGCTCGTCGACGGCACGCTCGTCACCCAGCCCAAGTACGCGTTCTGGCTGGAGGGTTCCGGATGGGGCGTGGAGAACCACGGCGTCGATCCCGACGTCGAGGTCGTCCAGGCGCCGCAGGACTACGCCGCCGGGCGTGACACGCAACTGGACGAGGCGATCCGGATCGCACTGGCCGCGCTGGCGGAGAACCCGGCGAAGGCTGCGCCCGGGTTGCCGTCGCTTTGATGTTGGGTGCGGGGGCTTTGGTCCTGGCTGTGGAGGCTTTGATCTTTGGTGCGGGTGCGGCGGGTGCGGCGGGTGCGGCGGGTGCCTCGGCTGCCGCTGCCGCTGCGGCTGCGTTGTGGTGCGGGTGCGCGCCTGCGGCGATCAACGGGGCCGATACGATGCCGGTGTACTGACCGGACCGCGCGAGGAGGCACACGCATGGTGGGAGAGCCGCAGGACGACTGCCTGTTCTGCAAGATCGCCGCGGGGCAGATCCCGGCGGACGTGGTCCGGGAGACCGAGACGACCCTCGCGTTCCGGGACATCAGCCCCCAGGCGCCCACCCACGTCCTGGTCATTCCCAAGGTGCACCACCGGGACGCGGCGTCGCTGGCCGCCGCCGAGCCCGCCATCGCCGCGGAACTGCTGCGCGAGGCCGGCCAGGTCGCGGGCGAGGAGAAGCTCGAGAGCTACCGCATCGTGTTCAACACCGGCAGCGGCGCCGGGCAGACCGTCTTCCACGCGCACGCCCATGTCATGGGCGGCCGCGGTATGCAGTGGCCGCCGGGGTAACCGACCTTGTCCGTACGTGAATTGGTCGTCCTCGGCACCGCCAGCCAGGTTCCCACCCGCCACCGCAACCACAACGGCTACCTGCTGCGCTGGGACGGGGAGGGGCTGCTGTTCGATCCCGGCGAGGGCACGCAGCGGCAGATGCTGCGTGCCGGGGTCGCGGCTCACGATCTGCACCGGATCTGTGTCACCCACTTCCACGGCGACCACTCGCTCGGGCTCGCCGGGGTGATCCAGCGCATCAACCTCGACCGGGTGCCGCACGAGGTGACCGCGCACTATCCCCTCTCCGGGCAGCGGTTCTTCGACCGCCTGCGGTACGCGACGGCCTACCGCGAGACCGTCGCGCTCACGGAGGCGCCGGTCGATGCCGATGGAGTGCTTGCCGTGCGTGCTTCGTACACCCTGGAGGCCCGTCGGCTCTCCCATCCCGTCGAATCGTACGGCTACCGGCTCGTCGAGCCCGACGGGCGGCGGATTCTGCCTGAACTCCTTGCCGAGCGGGGCATCAAGGGACCCGATGTCGGGCGGCTGCAGCGGGAGGGCTCCCTGCCTGGGGTGTCCCTCGACGACGTGAGTGAGGTGCGGCGCGGGCAGCGGTTCGCGTTCGTCATGGACACCCGGCTGTGCGACGGGGTGTACGCGCTTGCCGAGGGGTGCGACATGCTGGTCATCGAGTCGACGTTTCTTGACGAGGATCGGCAACTGGGCTTGGATCATGGGCATTTGACGGCTGGTCAGGCGGGGGCTGTCGCCAAGGAGGCAGGTGTACGGCATCTTGTGCTGACGCACTTCAGTCAGCGGTACTCCGAGCCCGATGAGTTCGAGCGGCAGGCTCGGGCTGCCGGGTTCGAGGGGGAGCTGACCGTGGCGCACGATTTGGTGCGGGTGCCTGTGCCTAAGCGGCGGTGACTGTGGTGCGGGGGCGGGGGCGGGGGCGGGTGTGGGTGTGGGTGTGGGTGTGGGTACGTGTGCCGGTTCTGGGGTGGTTATCGATCGGCTTTACGATGATTTGATGGCCCTCCCCAAAGCTGAGCTGCACCTCCATATCGAAGGCACCCTCGAACCCGAGCTGGCCTTCGCGCTTGCCGCGCGCAACGGCGTGAGCCTGCCGTACGCGGACACCGATGAGCTGCGCAAGGCGTATCTCTTCGACGATCTCCAGACGTTCCTGAACCTGTACTACGAGCTCATGGCTGTCCTGCGGACGGAACAGGACTTCGCCGACCTCGCTGACGCGTACCTCGCCCGGGCCGCCGCGCAGGGGGTGCGGCACGCCGAGATCTTCTTCGATCCGCAGGCGCACATCGCGCGAGGGGTCGGCATGGGGACCGTCGTCGAGGGGCTCTCCCGTGCGCTGGCGCGTAGCGAGGAGACGCACGGGGTCTCCACGCAGCTGATCATGTGTTTCCTGCGGGACGAGTCCGCCGAGTCGGCGTTGGCGACCCTGTCGGCCGCGGAGCCGTATCTCGACCGGATCGTCGGCGTCGGTCTCGACTCCGCCGAGGTCGGGCATCCGCCGGGCAAGTTCCGTGAGGTGTACGAGGCCGCTGCGGCGCTTGGGCTGCGGCGGGTCGCGCATGCGGGGGAGGAAGGGCCGCCGTCGTACATCACCGAGGCGTTGGACGTGCTCGGTGTCGAGCGCATCGACCACGGGCTGCGGTGTATGGAGGACGACGCGCTGGTTGAGC
Organism: Streptomyces sp. NPDC058470; assembly: GCF_042721055.1. NCBI lineage: Bacteria > Bacillati > Actinomycetota > Actinomycetes > Kitasatosporales > Streptomycetaceae > Streptomyces > Streptomyces sp. NPDC058470. Next base: position 13,849 of record NZ_JBHXMF010000090.1, on the reverse strand, counting down.
GGCTCGTACGGGAGCGGGTGCCGTTGACGCTGTGTCCGCTGTCGAACGTGCGGCTGCGGGCCGTGGACGTGCTGGAGGATCATCCGCTGGTCGCGATGATGGATGCCGGGCTGCTGTGCACGGTGAACTCCGACGACCCCGCGTATTTCGGGGGGTATGTCGGGGACACCTTCCACGCGGTGCGCGAGGCGCTGGGGGTCGGTCAGGAGCGGTTGCGTGAGCTGGCCCGCAACTCGTTCGAGGCGTCGTTCCTGGAGCATGACGAGGAGCGGCGGGCTCGGTACGTTGCCGAGGTCGAGGCGTACGAGTTCGAGTAGGCGGCGGTGGCTGCGCCGGGTGGGTGGGTCGGGGCCGTACCGGAGCATCCGTCCTCGGTCTGGCGCGGAATGGGTTGCCCATCAAGGGGGCGGTGTTGACGCGCCAGCCGCTGCGGGCGGACGTTCCGGCACGTCCCCTTCTGCCGGTGGGCATCTGCCACCACCCTCAGCACCTTCCGGCGGAAAGTGTTTAGCCCGTCCGGCGTTTGAGGACGAGCGCGTTCAGGGCGATTGCGGGGGTCTGGGGGCGGCAGCCCCCAGGTGCGGGAACGGGCAGGGGCGGAGGGGGCGAAAAAATGCCTTTGCTCAACCCGGGTGGGAGAGGTCGCGGCGGGGCGGGGTCAGGTTGTGCGGCCGAAGCCGATGGTGGGGACGGCTCGGCGGAGGGGCCAGGGGCGGGAGGATTCGGGGAGTAGGGATTCCAGGAAGGCGTAGCGCCGGAGCGCGGTGGGGTCCTGGTCGGCGACGGACTGGACGCGGCGCCACCACGCGGCGATCTCGGACCAGCCGGGGGCGGAGAGCGACCCGCCGAACTCCTGGACGGAGAGGGCGGCGGTGAGGCCGGCGAAGGCGAGGCGGTCGGCGAGGGGCCAGTCGGCGAGGGTGCCCATGACGAAGCCGGCGACGAAGACGTCCCCCGCACCGGTGGGGTCCATGGCCTCGACGGCGATGGCGGGCACCTCGGCACGCTCCCCGGTACGCGCATCCACGGCGTACGCCCCCTCCGCACCGAGGGTGACCACGACCACCGGTACATGCTCGGTCAGCGCGTGCGCCGCGGCACGCGGGGAGGACGCGCCGGTGTAGCGCATCGCCTCCTCGGCATTGGGCAGGAACGCCTCACAGTGCGCGAGGTCGGGCAGCCCCGCCAGATCCCAGGCCCCCGTGTCGTCCCAGCCGACGTCCGCGAAGATCCTGGTGCCCTTGCTCGCGGCCTGCGCGATCCAGGGCGCGGGTTTGCCGGGCGTGAGGGCGGCGACGGCGGCACGCGCGCTCGGCGGGCAGTCGGGGGCCGGCTCCTCCGGGGGAGGCTCGTGGCCGTGGGAGACCATCGTGCGCTCCCCCTCGTACGCCATCGACACGGTGACCGGCGAGTGCCAGCCGGGCACGGTGCGGGAGGGGGAGAGGTCGATGTGCTCGCCCTGCTCCAGGGCGTCCCAGCAGTACTCCCCGTAGTGGTCGTCCCCGAAGGCCGCCGCCAGCGAGGTCTTCAGGCCGAGCCGGGCCAGCGCCGTCGCCATGTTCGCCACGCCGCCGGGGCTCGAACCCATCCCGCGCGCCCAGGACTCGGTCCCGCGCACCGGGGCGGAGTCGAGCCCGGTGAAGACGATGTCGAGGAACACGGTGCCCGTGAGGTAGACGTCCCAGGGCGGATCCTGGGGCGTGCGCAGCCCGACGAGCGGGTCGACGTGCGCGTGGCAGTACGGTCGCTCTCCGTTGGATGCGATCACGGTGCGCTCCCTGACGTGGTGCGGATTCACGCCAGTCTGCACCACGCGGTGTGCGCAGGGGCGCTGAGCACGCCCGCACCGTCCGTCGCCTCAGGATCCGGTGGAACACGTTCCCGCAGGTCCGCGGAGAGTGTGGTCGTCCGTGCCGCGGTCGCCCCGCCTGCTTGTGGTGCGTCCGGATTCGGTCGCTGTGGTCACCAGCGGGGGACCGCCGGTGTGACCCACTCCGGGTCGGCGATCCGCATCGCGGCCGCGTCGTCGCGGTCGTGCAGCGTGCCGTCGTCGTCGAGCCACCGCTGGTGCAGGAACCGCAGCTTTTCGTGGTCGAGTTCCACGCCGAGGCCGGGCGCGTCGGAGACCCTGACCGAGCCGTCCTCGAAGGTGAGGCGCTGCGTCAGTACGTCCTCGGACTGCCAGGGGTAGTGCGAGTCACAGGCGTGGTGGAGGTCGGGGACCGTCGCGGCGACATGGGTCATCGCGGCGAGGCTGATCCCCAGGTGGGTGTTGGAGTGCATGGACACGCCCACGCCGAACGTGCGGCAGATGGCGGCCAGTTCACGCGTGTTGCGCAGTCCGCCCCAGTAGTGGTGGTCGGACAGGACAACCTGCACGGCCCCCTTCGAGAAGGCCTCCTGGATCTCCGCGAAGGTCGTCACACACATGTTGGTGGCCAGCGGGACGGACGTGTGCGCCGCCACCTCCGCCATGGCGGGCGTGCCGAGCGCCGGGTCCTCCAGGTATTCGAGTACGTCACCCAGTTCCTCAGCGACCTTCAGCGAAGTCTCCACGGACCAGGCGCCGTTGGGGTCCAGACGGAGCGGGTGCCCGGGGAAGGCCTCGGCCAGGGCTCGTACGGCGGCGATCTCCTCGTCGGGCGGGAAGACGCCGCCCTTGAGCTTGAACGAGGTGAACCCGTACCGCTCGGTGAACTTCCTCGCCTGCTCGACGACTCCGGCCGGGTCGACGGCCGCTCCCCAGTCGTCCTTCTCGCTCTCGACCCCGGCGGGGTGTTCGGCCCACCGGTAGAAGAGGTACGCGCTGTACTCCACCGCGTCCCGCACCTTGCCGCCGAGCAGCGCGTGCACCGGCAGCCCGAGCGCCTTGCCGAGCGCGTCCAGGCAGGCCACCTCGAAGCCGGAGACCACGGACAGGCGCAGCTTGTCGGCGCTCTGGACGCCGCGCAGCCCGCCGACGTCGATCTGATGGTCGACCCGGCCCTGGTCGACGGCCACCTCGTCGGCGACGGTGAACAGACCGTTGAGGTCGGAGACTTGGCGGCCCACCAGCTTTTCGGCGAACGGGCGGGCGAGTTCGAGGTACTTGCTGTCGCCGTAGGTCTCGCCGACGCCCGTCACGCCGCCCGCCGTGACGACCTCCACGATCAGCCGGGGGGTGTACGGCTGGTGCACGCCCTGTGTGTTGAGCAGCGGCGGGTCGGCCACCAGGATCGGGGTCAGTCGGACGTCGGTGATCGTCATATCGCGGGTCACAGGACTGCTCCTACGGAGGCGGGGACGAGGGCCAGTCCGGTCGCGAGCAGCTTCTCCAGGTCGGCCAGGTCCGTGGGGGACGGGTCGGTGAGCGGGGCCCGGACCGGGCCCACCGGGCGGCCGCGCAGTCGGGCGGCCGCCTTCACGAGTGAGACGGCGTATCCCGTGTGGCGGTCGCGGAGTTCGACGAAGGGGATGTAGAAGTCGCGCAGCAGCCTGTCCATGGCGGCGTCGTCACCGTCCCGGTGAGCTGCGAAGAACGCGTCGGCGATCTCGGGCGCGAACGCGTGCACGGCCGACGAGTACGCCGGGACGCCGACAGCGGCGTACGCGCGGGCCTGGATCTCCGCGGTGGCGGCCCCGTTGAAGAACAGGAACCCCTCGGGTGCGGAGAGCGTGAGGCGCTGCAGCCGGTCGAGGTCGCTGTGGCCGTCCTTGAGTCCGATGACGCCGGGGACGCGGGTGAGGCGCTTCAACGACTCGACGCTGAAGGCGACTTGGCCGCGCTGGTAGACGATGAGCGGCAGCCGGGTACGTGCGGCGATCTGCTCCACCTGCGCGACGAGGCCCTCCTGCGGTGCCGCGACGAGGTAGTGCGGCAGTACGAGCAGCGCGTCGGCGCCGGCCTCCTCCGCGATGCGTGCGAAGCGGGCGGCCTGGGCCCAGCCGTACCCGATCCCCGCGACGACGGGAACGCGCCCCGCCGTCACCGCGACCGTCGCGGTGACGACCTCGCGGTACTCGTCCTCGTCCAGCGAGAAGAACTCGCCGGTGCCGCAGGCCGGGAAGACCGCGCCGGGACCGGCGGCGATCTGCGCCGCCACATGCGTACGGAAGCCGTCGAGGTCGAGTGAGCCGTCCTCGTGGAAGCTGGTGAGCGGGAACGACAGCACCCCGTGTGCCATCCCGTCGCGCAGCCGCTCCACGACGGCCTCGCTGTCTAGGTCCGCGGTCATCCCCGTCATCATCTCCGTATGTAGATACCGTCTACGTATGAAGATGGAGATTAGGTAAGCGAACAAGAGTCGTCAATGGTTCCGGCCGACACGCTTACGATCTGCACATGCCGGAACCCACTGACGAGCGCGGAGTACGCGAGGTGAAGTCCGCCGCGCGCACGGTCGGGTTGCTGGAACTGCTGGCCGAGCGCGGCGACCGCCCGGCACGCCTCCAGGAGCTCGCCGACGCGCTCGGGGTGCCCCGCAGCTCGATGTACGCGCTGCTCCAGACCCTGATCGGCCGCGGCTGGGTGCGCACGGACGTCACGGGATCGCTGTACGGGATCGGGATCCACGCCCTGCTGACGGGCACCAGCTACCTGGACTCGGACCCGCGCGTCCGCGCCGTACGCCCCTACCTCGACGAGGCCTCGCAGGCGCTCGGCGAGACGGTCCACATGGGACGCCTGGACGGCGCGGACGTCGCCTACCTCGCCACCCGCGAATCGCACGAGTACCTGCGCACCATCAGCCGGGTCGGCCGCCGGCTTCCGGCCCATGTGGGCGCCCTGGGCAAGGCCCTGCTGGCTGAACGCCCCGACGAGGAGCTGCCCGAGGGCCCGTACGCTCCCGCCACCCCGCGCACCCACACCCACCGCGACGCCCTCGCGGCGGACCTGGCCCGTACCCGCGCCCGTGGCTACTCCGTCGACCGGGAGGAGGGCGTCCTCGGCATCGTCGGCTTCGGCTTCGCGCTGCGGTACGACGTTCCCGCCCAGGACGCCATCAGCTGCTCGGTCCCCGTCGTCCGGCTGAACCCCGCCCACGAGGACCGGATCATCACGGTCATGCGCGAGATCCGGGCCAAGATCGAGGCGACGACCCCCGGCGGGGGAGCCGGCGCCCCGCACTGGCGCTGACGACGCCGCCGCACGGCACGGCGAAAACTCCTACGGACTTGTCAGTGCGGGGTCGTACTCTTGGAATCGCAAGGCTGCCCCCGTGGCAAGCGTGCCGATCGAGGAGGAAAAGCAGGCCTCAGAGCCGGCCCATGACTCAGACACCCACAGCACAGACCCCCGCACAGGGGCAGGCACGAGCGCATTTCACGGTCCCCGCGAGCCACCCCATGGTCACCGTGCTGGGATCCGGCGACGCCCTCCTGCGCGTGATCGAGAAGGCCTTCCCGGCGGCCGACATCCATGTCCGGGGCAACGAGATCAGCGCGGTCGGCGACGCCGGTGAAGTCGCCCTCGTCCAGCACCTGTTCGACGAGATGATGCTGGTGCTCCGCACCGGGCAGCCGATGACGGAGGACGCCGTGGAACGCTCGATCGCGATGCTCAGAGCGAGCGAGAACGGAGAGGGCGACGGCCAGGAGACCCCCGCCGAGGTCCTCACGCAGAACATCCTGTCCTCGCGGGGCCGCACCATCCGCCCCAAGACGCTCAACCAGAAGCGCTATGTCGACGCCATCGACAAGAACACGATCGTGTTCGGCATCGGCCCCGCCGGTACCGGCAAGACGTACCTCGCGATGGCGAAGGCCGTACAGGCGCTCCAGAGCAAGCAGGTCAGCCGCATCATCCTCACCCGCCCGGCGGTGGAGGCGGGAGAGCGGCTGGGATTCCTCCCGGGCACGCTCTACGACAAGATCGACCCCTATCTGCGGCCCCTGTACGACGCGCTGCACGACATGCTCGACCCTGACTCGATCCCACGTCTGATGGCGGCGGGGACGATCGAGGTGGCGCCGCTCGCCTATATGCGTGGCCGCACGCTCAATGACGCCTTCATCATCCTGGACGAGGCCCAGAACACCAGCGCCGAGCAGATGAAGATGTTCCTGACCCGCCTCGGCTTCGAATCGAAGATCGTGATCACGGGTGACGTGACGCAGGTCGACCTGCCGAACGGGACGACGTCGGGTCTGCGGCAGGTCCAGGACATCCTGGAGGGTGTTCCGGACGTGCACTTCTCACGGCTCACGTCGAGCGATGTCGTACGGCACAAGCTGGTCGGCCGTATCGTCGACGCGTACGAGAAGTACGACAGCGAGAACGGCACCGAGAACGGCTCCCACAAGGGCCGCGGGCATACAGGGAAGTAGACCAGCAAGACCATGTCGATCGACGTCAACAACGAGTCCGGAACCGAGGTCGGCGAGCAGGCGATCCTCGACATCGCCCGCTACGCGCTCGCGCGGATGCGCATCCACCCGCTCTCCGAGCTCTCGGTGATCGTCGTGGACTCCGACGCCATGGAGCAGCTGCATATCCAGTGGATGGACCTGCCGGGGGCGACGGACGTCATGTCGTTCCCCATGGACGAGCTGCGGCCGCCGTCCAAGGACGACGACGAACCGCCGCAGGGTCTGCTCGGCGACATCGTGCTCTGCCCGGAGGTCGCCGAGCGGCAGGGCAAGGAAGCCGAGACGCAGCACTCCATGGACGAGGAGCTCCAGCTCCTGACCGTCCACGGAGTGCTGCACCTGCTCGGGTACGACCACGAGGAGGCCGACGAGAAGGCCGAGATGTTCGGCCTCCAGGCGGCCATCGTGGACGGCTGGCGCGCGGAAAAGGGCATGACGGGTCCCTCGCCGGCCCCGACCGTTTCATGAGCCCCCAACTCGTCGCCGGCGCCATCCTGTTGGTCGTCGTCGCCTGGCTCGCCGCCTGCGCGGAGGCGGGCCTCGCGCGCGTCTCCAGCTTCCGCGCGGAGGAGGCCGTACGCTCCGGGCGGCGCGGCAGCGCGAAGCTCGCCCGGGTCGCCGCCGACCCGACCCGCTATCTGAACGTCGCGCTGCTGGTGCGCGTCGCCTGCGAGATGGCCGCCGCCGCGCTCGTCACGTACGCGTGCCTCCAGCAGTTCGAGGAGACCTGGCAGGCCCTCGCGGTCGCCATCGGCGTCATGGTCCTCGTCTCGTACGTCGCGGTCGGCGTCTCGCCGCGCACCATCGGCCGCCAGCACCCGCTGAACACGGCGACGGCGGCGGCGTACGTCCTGCTTCCGCTCGCGCGGATCATGGGCCCGATCCCGCCGCTGCTCATCCTCATCGGCAACGCGCTCACACCCGGCAAGGGCTTCCGACGCGGCCCGTTCGCCTCCGAGGCCGAGCTGCGCGCGCTGGTCGACCTCGCCGAGAAGGAGTCCCTCATCGAGGACGAGGAGCGCCGCATGGTGCACTCCGTCTTCGAGCTCGGCGACACCCTCGTACGCGAAGTGATGGTGCCGCGGACCGACCTCGTCGTCATCGAGCGCTCCAAGACCATCCGGCAGGCACTCACCCTGGCGCTGCGCTCCGGTTTCTCGCGCATTCCCGTCACCGGGGAGAGCGAGGACGACATCGTCGGCATGGTGTACCTGAAGGACCTCGTCCGCAAGACGCACATCAGCCGCGAGGCCGAGAGCGAGCTGGTGTCCACGGCCATGCGGCCCGCCACCTTCGTGCCCGACACCAAGAACGCGGGCGACCTGCTCCGCGAGATGCAGCAGGAGCGCAACCACGTCGCCGTCGTCATCGACGAGTACGGCGGCACGGCCGGCATCGTCACCATCGAGGACATCCTCGAGGAGATCGTCGGCGAGATCACCGACGAGTACGACCGTGAGCTGCCGCCGGTCCAGGAGCTCGGCGACGACCGCTACCGTGTCACCGCCCGCCTCGACATCGGCGACCTCGGCGAGCTGTACGGCTTCGAGGCGTACGACGACGAGGACGTGGAGACGGTCGGCGGGCTGCTCGCGAAAGCGCTCGGGCGCGTTCCGATCGCCGGGGCGTCGGCGCTGGTCGAGCTGCCCGACGGCCGGGAACTGCGCCTGACGGCGGAGGCCGCCGCCGGACGCCGGAACAAGATCGTCACGGTGCTGGTCGAACCGGTGGTCCCCGCGGATCCCGCCGAGGGGGAGAAGCCGGAGTGACTCCGCAGCGGCTGCGCGCGTTCTGTCTGTCCTTCAACGCGACCGTCGAGGACTTCCCCTTCAATCCGGACACCTCGGTCTTCAAGGTGCTGGGGAAGCTGTTCGCGCTGACGAACCTGGGCGCGCGGCCGCTGACCGTCAACCTCAAGTGCGATCCGGAGGACGCGGTACGGCTCCGCGAGGAGTATCCGGGGCTGATCATCCCCGGCTGGCACATGAACAAGCGGCACTGGAACACCGTCACCGTCGACGGTGAGCTCTCGGACCGCCTGGTCCGGGAGCTCGTCGAGGACTCGTACGACCTCGTCGTCGCCGGTCTACCGAAGGCCGACCGCCTCCGCCTCGACCGCCCCTGAGGCCGCCGGGCGGCTCCGGCGCAGACCCACCCCGACCAGCACCGCCGCCACCAGCAGGATGCCCGTGTCCAGGGTCAGCACCGTGTGGACGCCGGACAGCAGGTCGGTGGAGGTGGTGGCCAGGACGCCCAGGATCGGGATGCCGATGGTGATACCGACCTGCTGGGTGGAGGTCACCAGGCCGGTGGCCAGGCCCTGTTCCTCGTCGGGGACGCCCGAGGTGACGGTCAGGCCGTACGAGATGATCGCGCCGAGGTGGCACATGCTGGCCAGCGAGACCGCCGCGGTGGCCAGCCAGACCGACCAGCCGCCCGCGCCGAGGCCGAGCAGCGCGCCGGTGAGGACACCCTGGCCCGCCAGCGAGCCGACCAGCGTACGGCGGGCGCCGAAGCGGCCGATGACCTTGGAGGCGTACACCCCGGCGACCGCCGACAGGACGCCCTGCACGCCGAAGACCAGGCCCGTCTCGAACGCCGAGAGGTCCAGGGTCTCCTGGAGGTACAGGGTCAGCACGAAGATCACCGTCGACATCATCGAGAAGGTGACCAGGCCGCCCAGGTTGCCCCACGCCACCGTGCGGCGGCGCAGCATGGGCAGGCTGACCAGCGGAGCCGCGGCGCGCGACTCGACGTACACGAAGGCGGCGAGCAGTGCGACGCCCGCGATGAGGGTGACGATGACGTCGGCGCCGCCGAAGCCGCGCACGGCCGCCGTGGAGAGCGAGTAGATCAGGGCCAGCAGACCGCCGGTGACCGTGACGGCACCCGGGAAGTCCAGGCGCGGGCGGTCCGGGGTGCGCGACTCCGGCAGCAGGCCGGGAGCCAGCGGCAGCACGAGCACCGCGAAGAGCGCCAGCAGGCCCATGGTGGAGCGCCAGCTCAGTACGTCGGTCAGGACGCCGCCCGCCACCATGCCGACCGTGAAGCCGAGCGAGAGAAGCGTGCCGGAGATGCCGAGGGCGCGGTCGCGCGCCGGGCCCTCCGGGAACGTCGTCGTCAGCAAGGACATGCCGGTCGGCACGATCGCCGCCGCACCAAGACCCTGCAGCGCCCGCGCGGTCAGGAACGACGCCGGGTCCCAGGCGACGGTCGCCAGGAGCGAGGCCGACCCGAACAGGGCGAGGCCGGTCAGGAACAGCCTGCGGCGCCCGTACAGATCGCCGATGCGGCCGAAGAGGAGCAGGAATCCGCCCGACGGCAGCGCGAAGGCGGTGACCGCCCACTGCAGGGCGGACTGGCTCATGCCCAGGTCGGCGCCGAGCACGGGCAGCGCCACGTTCAGTACGGAGAAGTCGAGCGCGACCATGAACTGGGCCGCGCAGAGGACGAAGAGGACAAGCTTGTCGCGGGTCGACAGGCGGGCGTTGAGGAGGTGCTGCTGCGGGTCTGTCACGGGACTTGAGGTCGTGTCGGTCGGCATGGACACGAGCTTGCAGCGGCCGGAATAACCGTGGGGAGCGGGAACTTATGCTGGTGGTCGCACCACCAGTCACCAGGAGGGGGATTCGTACGTGGCTGAAGACGCGGCGCTCAAGATGCACCGGCTGCGCGAGTTGCGCGAGTTCCTGATGAGCCGCCGTGCGCGGGTCACCCCCGCCGAGGCGGGGCTGCCGGACGGCGGCGCCCGGCGCCGTACGCCGGGTCTGCGCCGCGAGGAGGTCGCCGTGCTCGCGGGTGTCGGCGCGTCCTGGTACCAGTGGCTGGAGCAGGGGCGGGACATCTCCGTCTCGCCGCAGGTCCTCGACGCCGTGTCCCGGGTGCTGCGGCTGAGCAACGCCGAGCGACGCCATCTGTACATGCTCGCCCGGCTGAACCCGCCCGCGCCAGAAGTGGCGCCCGAGGTGCGGGACATGTGCGACGGGCTGCGGCGGCTGATCGACACCTGGATGCCGTATCCGGCGCACATCATGGACCAGTACTACAACTGCGTGATGTACAACGACGCCGCCGCCGTGGTCCTCGGCATGCGCCCCGAGAACACCCAGAACTGCATGGTCGACTTCTTCATCGACCCGCTCTACCGGGGGCGTTCGCGCACCTGGGAGCTGAACGCCCAGACGGTGGTCGCCCAGTTCCGTGCCTCCTGTGCCGCCGCCCCCGACGACGAGGGGTTCCAGGACGTGCTCGCCCGGCTGCGGGCGGCCAGTGGCGAGTTCACCGCGTTGTGGGAGCGGCGGGACATCCAGGACGCGGGGCAGATCCGCAAGGAGCTCGACCATCCGGTGGTCGGGCTGCTGGCCGTCGAGTCCACCGCGATGAAGGTGCCCGCGCGGCCCGACCTCACCGTCGTCCTGCACACGCCGTTGCCGGAGGCGAACACCGCGGTGAAGCTGGAGTGGCTGGCCTCGCCGGAGGGGCGGCGGGGGTCGATGTATCCGGTTGCGGGATAGGCGTACGGAAGTTGCGGGGCAGGCGGACGAAAGTGGAGGCCAGGGGGCTCGATAAGCTCCGTCCATGACCGAGAACTCCGCCCTCGATCCCGAGGACCGCAAGATCGTCACCCTGGCCCGCTCGGCCCGGGCCCGCAACGATGTGCCCGAGGGGGCGGCCGTGCGGGACGAGACGGGGCGTACGTATGTCGCAGGGAGCGTGGAGCTGCCCTCGTTGCGGCTGAGCGCGCTGCGGACGGCTGTGGCCATGGCCGTGGCGTCGGGGGCGAAGTCGCTGGAGGCGGCGGCGGTGGTGACCGAGGCGGAGTCGGCGGCCGCGGAGGATCTGGCGGCCGTACGGGATCTCGGCGGCGCCGGGACGCCGGTACTGGTGGCCGGGCCTGACGGGGTTGTGCGGGTGAGGGTTGTCGCGGGCTGAGTTCTTCGCCCCCTCCGCCCTACCCGTTCCGCTTCTGGGGGTTGTTGCCCCAGACCCCCACTTTTCGGCCTGGACGGCCGCGTCTGCTTGGTCATCAAGCGTGAGACAGGCCGAAAATCGTCCTTACCCGGGGTAACTTCGGCCACTTTTGCTGACCCCTTGAGGCAATCCAGGGGCAGTCCCTTGCAATCCCCGGCCGCTCGCGCCTCAATGGAACCGTCAGTTCCGACGGACCGTCAGATCTGTCGCCGCTCGCGGAACGGTCCGCGTACACACCACTCCGCACCCTCACCGGCGTACCGGTGACGCCTCCGTGTGCCCGGCGCAGGACGGCACCGTCCCTCCATCCCCACATGGCAATTCCCGTACAAGGGAAGGGAATCCGATGACACGTATGCGACTCGGAAGTGCCGCGGCGATAGCCGCCGGCACCCTCGCCGCGACCGGCCTGGCCTTCGCGCCGACCGCCGCGGCCGTCACCCCACAGACGGCCACCATCGCCGCGACCTGCAGTATCGGCGGCAGTGGTGCGGCCACCCTCACGGCCACCCAGACCGGCACGGCCGCGACGGTCACCCTCAGCTCCACCGAGATCACCACCCCGCTCGCCGTGGCCCAGGACTCGGCCAGCTCCACGCTGACCCTGGTGAACGCGAGCGGGGGCACCACCGCCTTCAGCGGCAAGAAGAACCCCGCCATCCCGGCGGGCGGCGGCGTCACGGTGGGCCCCCTGGACGGCACGGTCGCCTCCGGTGACAGCCTGGAGGCGTACGGCGGTTCCCTGCAGATCGTGGTCTTCGGGATCACCATCACCTGCACGGCGGGCGGGCCGCAGTCCCCGGGGCCGTTCGTGTTCGAGTAGGACCAACGAGTACGCGTAACCCCACGTGCGCGAAAGACCGGTGCCGCCCGCGCGCAGCGGCACCGGTCCTCGTGCGTCCAGGGGTGTCGGGGGACGCCTCAGAGCGCGTCGGGGCCGCGCTCGTCCGTCCGTACCCGCACCACCGTCTCCACCGGCACCACCCACACCTTGCCGTCGCCGATCTTCCCGGTCTGCGCGGCCCGCACGACCGCGTCGAGGACCGCCTCGGAGTCGGCGTCGTCGACGACGACCTCGATACGGATCTTGGGGACGAGGTCGACCTGGTACTCGGCGCCGCGGTACACCTCGGTGTGGCCGCGCTGGCGCCCGTATCCGCTGGCCTCCGTGACGGTCAGACCGTGCACGCCGAGTTCCTGGAGAGCGGTCTTGACCTCGTCGAGGCGGTACGGCTTGACGATCGCGGTGATGAGCTTCATGCCTTGACCTTCTGGGCGGTGGGGCGGGGAGGGATGGCGGGACCGGGGCGCCGTGGCCCGGGACCTCGTGATCGTAGGCCGTCGCGGGCGTGCGCCGTAAGGTCCGGCGGGTCTGCTCGTGGTGCGCGTGGGGCTTTCCGGAGCCGCACAGTGGGGGCTCCGACCGCCGCCGCTTTCCTTTGTCGTACGGCGGGGCTCCGATGATCAGGGACAATGGGCGCCATGAGTGTTCGTACCGAGTCATCCGAGCCGTCCGAGGCCATCCACCGCGCCGGCTTCGCCTGCTTCGTGGGCCGCCCCAACGCGGGCAAGTCCACGCTCACGAATGCTCTGGTCGGCCAGAAGGTGGCGATCACCGCGAACCAGCCGCAGACGACGCGGCACACGGTACGGGGCATCGTGCACCGGGCCGACGCGCAGCTGATCCTGGTGGACACCCCCGGGCTCCACAAGCCGCGCACGCTGCTCGGTGAGCGGTTGAACGACATCGTGCGGACCACCTGGGCCGAGGTCGATGTCATCGGCTTCTGCCTGCCCGCGAACGAGAAGCTCGGTCCCGGTGACCGGTTCATCGCGAAGGAACTGGCGTCCATCAAGAAGACGCCGAAGATCGCGATCGTCACGAAGACCGACCTGGTGGACAGCAAGACGCTCGCCGAGCAGCTCATCGCCATCGACCAGCTCGGTACGGAGCTCGGGTTCGAGTGGGCGGAGATCGTGCCGGTGTCGGCGGTCGGGGACGACCAGGTGGGTCTGCTGGCCGACCTGATCGTGCCGCTCATGCCGGAGGGGCCTGCGCTGTACCCGGAGGGTGACCTCACCGACGAGCCCGAGCAGGTCATGGTCGCGGAGCTGATCCGGGAGGCCGCGCTCGAAGGTGTGCGGGACGAACTGCCGCACTCCATCGCCGTCGTGGTGGAGGAGATGCTGCCCCGCGAGGACCGGCCCGCGGACAAGCCGCTCCTCGACATCCACGCCTTCGTCTACATCGAGCGGCCCAGCCAGAAGGGCATCATCATCGGCCCCAAGGGCAAGCGGCTGAAAGAAGTCGGCATCAAGTCCCGCAAGCAGATCGAGGCGCTCCTCGGTACGCCGGTCTTCCTCGACCTCCACGTAAAGGTCGCCAAGGACTGGCAGCGGGACCCGCGGCAGCTGCGGAAGCTGGGGTTCTGAGGGGGGTTCTTCGCCCCCTCCGCCGCTAGTCGTCCCTTGTTCCTGCGGCTCCGCCCCAGACCCCGCTCCTCACACGCCGGAGGGGCTGAAAATCTTC
>NZ_JBHXMF010000089.1:0-27922 GCF_042721055.1 Streptomyces sp. NPDC058470 | reverse complement strand
GGTGATTCCTGGCCCCGCGCCTCTGTGTGTCGGGTGGTGCGGGTTCCCTCGAAGGGGTGGTGCGGAGTGGATTTAAGGCCGCGATGCGTGTCCGTTGACCGCCGCGTGTCCGCCGCGGCTTCCGTCAGAAGCCGTAGCCCATCCGGCGTGAGAGCTCGGCCGCGGCGGCGACCGTGCGCTTGGCGAGGTCCGGCAGCCGGTCCGAGTCCAGCCGGTACACCGGCCCGGAGGTGCTGATCGCGCCGATGACCTTGCCGTCGTGGGCGCGCACCGGGGCGGCCACCGCGGCGAGACCCAGCTCCAGCTCTTCTAGCGCGTAGGCGTAGCCCTGCTCGACGACCGCCTCCAGCTCGGAGCGCAGTGCCGCGGTGCCGGTGATGGTGCGCTCGGTGAATCGCCGCAGCGGGCGGGCGAGCAGCCCCTCGCGCAACGTGGGCGGAAGGTGTGCGAGGAGGACCTTTCCGCTGGAGGTGGCGTGCAGGGGGGTGCGTCTGCCCAGCCAGTTCTGCGCGGTGACGGAGGCGGCGCCGCGGGCCTGCATGATGTTGACCGCCGCGTCGTCGTCGAGGACCGCGATGTTGACGGTCTCGCCCAGCTCGTCGGCCAGTTCACGGCAGACCGGAACGCCCTCCTGGGAGATGTCCAGACGCACCGCCGCCGCTCCCGCGAGGCGCAGTACGGCGGCTCCCAGGTAGTACTTCCCGCGGTCCTTGGCCTGCGCCACCAGACCGCGGTTCTCCAGGACGCCGAGGAGTCGGAAGGCGGTGGACTTGTGCACCTCCAGCTCGTCGGCGATCTCGGTGACACCCGCTTCGCCGAGCCGGGCGAGGATCTCCAGCACGCTCACGGCTCGATCGACCGACTGGACGGCGCTGCCCGCCCCTCTGCCCTGCTTCCCCGCCGTCGCCCCGTTGGTCTCCGTCCCCTCGTTCGGCTCAGCCTGCTTCTGAGTGCGGGTCATAGCTCAACTCTCACCACCTGGCGGCCCTGTTTGGGCCGCATCTGCGGGAAGCCCTTGACGTGACGGGACTCCCGCGCGGATTCTGTTGCGCATAGCGCTCCCTCATGCGCCATGCGAAACATCATGTTACCGAAGCGTCCGGAACCGGCTAGGGCTCGAAGGCGAGCACCTCCGCTCGGATACCGGACTGCCTGGACCTGAGCGGTCGGACAACAACCTGTCCGGACCGAGAGGGGGGCCCATGATTCCCGTCTGCCGCCTCGAAGACCTCCCCGTAGGCGAATCCGTCCGTATCGACGCCACGCCGCCCATTGCCGTGTTCAACGCCGACGGCGAGCTGTACGCCATCGACGACACCTGCACCCACCAGGACGCCTCCCTCTCCGAGGGCTGGCTGGAGGGCTGTCTGGTCGAATGCCCGCTGCACGCCGCCTCATTCGATCTCCGCACGGGGCAACCGACGTGTCTGCCCGCACGCCGCCCCGTCCGCACCCACCGCGTCACCGTCGACGACGGCGTCATCCACGTCCATCTGGCCGCTGAGGAGGGCACCGCAGCATGACGTATGAGACCACTGCCGACAACGCGTGGGCTGCTCCCACAGGGCACTGCACGCCTCGACGTACTGCAGGCGAGTGCGGCGCCGTACCCGTCGTACGGATCCGGAGGCGCGCCTCATGAGGACCGTGACCGTCGTCGGCGCCTCCCTCTCCGGGGTGTACGCGGCTCGCGAACTGCGCGCCCAGGGGTTCGACGGACGGCTGGTGATCGTCGGGGACGAACCCCACCGACCCTACGACCGCCCGCCCCTGTCCAAGGACTTCCTCACCGGCCGCGCCGACGAGGACCAACTCGCCCTCACCGACGACGAGGAGAGCGCCGAACTCGACGCCGAGTGGCTCCTCGGCGTACGTGCCCGCGGCCTTGACCCCCGCGGCCGCACCATCCTCCTCGACAACGGCCGCACCGTCTCCACCGACGGCGTGGTCCTCGCCACCGGCGCCTCGGCCCGCCGCCTTCCGGGCGACCACCTCGCCGGCGTCCACACCCTGCGCACCCTCGATGACGCCCGCGCCCTGCGTGCGGAACTCAGCCGGGGATCGCTCCACGTCGTCATCATCGGCGGCGGTTTCATCGGCGCCGAAACCGCCTCCTCGTGCGCCGACCTCGGCCACGACGTCACGGTCCTCGAGGCCGCCCCGCTGCCCCTGGTCCCCCAACTCGGCCCCGACATGGCCGCCGTGTGCGCCGCCCTGCACCGCCGAGGCGGCGTCGACCTCGTCACCGGCACCGGTGTGGCCGGCCTGCTCGGGAGCGGCGCGGCGCGTTCGCACGAGGACGTGGCCGCCGGGCAAGTGGTCGCCGAGGACCGCGCGCCGCGGCGTACCGTGACCGGCGTGCGGCTCACCGACGGCCGGACCCTTCCCGCTGACGTCGTGATCGTGGGCATCGGCGCCACCCCCAACACCGGTTGGCTCGCGGGTTCAGCGCTCGCCCTGCACGACGGCGTGCTGTGCGACGACGGCTGCGTGACCGGACTTCCTCAGGTGGTCGCCGTCGGAGATGTCGCCCGCGCCGGGGGAGCCCGCGCCGAGCACTGGACCTCGGCCACCGAACAACCCCGAGTTGCCGTACGCAACTTGCTCGCCGGACGCACTGTGGACACCGTGCGCCCCCTGCCCTACTTCTGGTCCGATCAGTACGGCGCACGCATCCAGTTCGCGGGCCGGCGCCACGAGGCCGAAACCGTCCGCATCGCCGAGGGCGCCCTCGAGGACGGCGCACCGGCCGAGGGCGGCTTCCTGGCCCTCTACGAACGAGACGGTCGTACGACAGCCGTCCTCTCCGTCGACCGCCCACGCCCGTTCATGCGGGCACGTCGTGAACTCGCCCGCAGCGCAGATCCGATGGAGACGGCGGCACTGTGACGACCCTGACCCTTCAGCGGGCGGGCCGGGTCGGCGGTCCGCCCGGCGGGTGTAGGTGTTGGGGCGGCGCAAAGGGGCGCGATCCTCAGGTGCCTCAGGTGCCTCAGGTGCCTCAGGTGCCTCAGGTGCCTCAGGTGCCTCAGGTGTCACTGGCACTGTCACCGGCGCTGGCGCAGCGCTGGTGACACCTGAGGGTGCCTAGGAGTGCGACAACTGCCCGGCCCCGCCCTGGCGACGTATCCGCTCCTGGGCGCGCTCGTCCGTCTGTGCCTGCTGTCGGGCCCTGCGCCGCTCGCGGCGCAACGCCCGTGCAGTGCTGCTCGGTACCGACACCACTCCGTTGCGCTGGTTCCACACCTGTCGTGTCACCCAGACATCGAGGGCGGCCCAGGTGGCCACCACCGTGCTGGCAACACTGCTGAGGACCATCGGGAAGGCCAGCCAGGATCCCGCGAGCGTGGACAGGAAGGCCACCATGGCCTGGATCAGGGTCACGGAGACGATGAGCAGCGCCCGCACGGCCGCCGTACGCACCGGATCAGGCAGCCGGCGCCTGCGCGCGGGCTCCTCGACCCACAACGGTCGGTAGTACACCCGCGCTTCCTCTTCGTACTCCTCCGCCGGGAAGCCCCGCTCCTGTGCGAAGCCGGACGCTTCTCCGGCGCGGCCATGGCCGCGCCGCTGTTGCTGCTCCTGTCCCCGCGCCGGGCCGTGAAGGCCCGTGGCCCCGCCCACCCCTTCTGCGCGGCGGGGCCTCTCCGCGGTCACATCGGGTCCGTCCACATGGCTGCGCCCAGCCACGGCAACGCCCTGCCCGTCCACGATGTATCCGCCCGTCGCCCCGTGTCGCTCGTCCAACCGATCGTGCCCGTTTGCCCGAGTGTCGCGATCCGGTACCTGTGTGGCTGGTTGTTCCGCCTCGGGCTCCGCAACGCTGATCACCGGCGCTCCGCTCCGCTCCGCCGTGCCCATCAACTCGTCACTCCCCACCGCCCAGCAGACCTGTCGCACCGGGGTCAGGTGACCCCGGCTCCCCTTTGGCTGCCCGGCTTGCGCTGTATTACGCCGTCTGGGCGCGGCATACGGCTCCTGCGGCCGATTCCGCTCCCATCTCCCGTACAGAAAGACGAACAACGCGCCTCGAAGATTCCCTAGAAGCGAAGAATTCCGGCCAACTGACGGAGTTCACCGCTCCGATGTGACCCGGCCCCGTTGCCGGATTGCGGGAGGCAATCTCCCTCAATGAACGGACAACTCCCCATGTTTCGTTCCCCAAATGGGACGTCTGCTCCCGGACGGGCCTTCGAGTTCCTCGTGGGTCGGTAGTAGGCTCACGCCGTTTGTTGACGCACATGTGTACCCCCGGGCCGGAGGGGGTCGAGCTGGGGGAGGCCATGCGCTTTCGCGGGAAGTCGATCCGCCGGAAGATCGTGGCGCTGCTCCTGGTGCCGCTGGTGTCCCTGACGGCCATCTGGGCGTTCGCGACGGTGCTCACCGGGCGCGAGGCCAACAACCTGTTCAACGTGTCGGACGTCGTGGAGAAGATCGGCTACCCCACCGAGGACGCCGTCCGCGTCCTCCAGCAGGAGCGCCGCCAGACTCTCGTCTATCTGGCCGATCCGCGCGCCTCCGACGCCCTCGCGGCGCTCAAGCGCAGCCGTACCGCCACCGACGACGCCGTGGCGAAGGTCCGAAGGAATGCCAAGGACGAGGACGTACGCGAGTACATGGGTGAGGGCCCCTCCCAGCGCCTCACCACCATCCTGGACGCGTTCGACGGAATCGACTCGCTGCGCCAGAGCGTCGAGGAGGGCACGGTCAACCGGACCCAGTCCCTCGACCTCTACAACCGTCTGGTCGACCCCTGCTACATCCTGATGACCAACATCCACCTGCTCAACAACGTGGAGATGGACAAGCAGGGCCGCGCACTGGTCAACCTCGCCCGGGCCCGTGAGTTCCTCTCCCGCGAGGACGCCCTCCTCGGCTCCGCGCTGGTCGCGGGCCACATCACCAAGGACGAGATCCGCGACGCGTCCGACCTCATGGCCCAGCGCGCACTGATGTACGAGATGAGCCTGCCGCTGCTGCCCTCCTCCGATCGAGAGCGCTTCGAGCTCTACTGGAAGAACGCCGACAGCGCGCCTCTGCGGGTGGCTGAGCAGGCCGTTGTCACCTCCGATGCCGACTCGCCCAGCGGCATCACCGCCAAGAACTGGGACACCGCGGCCGGGCACGTCCTCGATGACCTGGGCACGCTCAACGATCAGACGGCCGACCGCTACCAGGACCGTGTCCAACCGGTCGTGGTCGGCGTCATCCTCAAGGCGGTCATCGCGGGCGTCCTCGGGCTCATCGCCCTGCTGTTCTCGCTCTTCATGTCCGTACGCATCGGCCGCGGCCTCATACGCGACCTGAGCCGGCTGCGCCTGGAGGCCCACGAGGCGTCCGGCGTCCGGCTGCCCAGCGTCATGCGCCGCCTGTCCACGGGCGAAGTGGTCGACGTCGAGACCGAGGTTCCGCGCCTGGAGTACGACCGGAACGAGATCGGCGAGGTCGGCCAGGCCCTCAACACCCTTCAGCGCGCCGCCGTCGAAGCTGCCGTCAAGCAGTCCGAACTGCGCGACGGCGTCTCCGAGGTCTTCGTCAACCTCGCTCGCCGCAGCCAGGTCCTGCTCCACAAGCAGCTCACCCTGCTCGACACCATGGAGCGCAGGACCGACGACACCGACGAACTCGCCGACCTGTTCCGCCTCGACCACCTGACGACCCGGATGCGCCGCCACGCCGAGGGCCTGGTCATCCTCTCCGGGGCCGCTCCGTCCCGGCAGTGGCGCAAGCCGGTCCAGCTGATGGACATCGTCCGCGCCGCCGTCGCCGAGGTCGAGGACTACGAGCGCATCGAGGTACGCCGCCTGCCGCGTGTCGCCGCCACCGGACCGGCCGTTGCCGACCTCACGCACCTCGTCGCCGAACTCCTGGAGAACGCCACGGTGTTCTCGCCTCCGCACACCGCCGTGCACGTCCACGGGGAACGCGTCGCCAACGGCTTCACTCTGGAGATCCACGACCGCGGCCTGGGTATGGCGGCTGAGGCGCTCCTCGACGCGAATCTACGGCTTGCCGAAACCCGGGAGTTCGAGCTGTCCGACACCGACCGGCTCGGGCTCTTCGTGGTCAGCCGGCTCGCGCAGCGGCAGAACGTCCGCGTCTCCCTCCAGCCGTCGCCGTACGGCGGTACCACCGCGGTCGTCTTCATCCCCGATGCCTTGCTCACGGACGAGGTCCCGGACACCAACGGCGTCGGCTTCCGACTCGACCGTGTGCTGCCCACACGGGAGGGCGAGGTCGAAGCGGACCGCAAGGCCGCGTTCTCCCAGACACCGGTCCAGATCCCGGGTCTGCCCGCCTCGATTCTGGACGGGCCCGTCGAACTGGAAGCCCCGGTCGACCTGGACACCCTCAGCGGTTTCCCCGGCGCCCTCGGCGACGACGACAGCGAACGCGGCGGTCTGTTCAGGCCGCGCCGCTCCATCACCCGTGTCCCGGGCGAGCAGCGCCAGCAGTCCCGCGACGGCCGGGGCGAGCCCGCCCGGTCCGGCGAGAACGACCAGCTTGACGGGCCCGTCCAGCTGCCCCGGCGCGGGGCGCCCAAGCTCGTCAGCTCGCACGGCCGACCGGTGACCCAGACGCGGTCCCGCCGCGACGGGACGGACGAGGGGGCCACGGAGGACTTCGAGCCGGTAGCCGGTCCGGAGCCGACGGAGGGCCCGGAGCAGCGCGGACAGCGTGGCGTGGCGGAGGCCGACGACATGCGGCCGCTCGCGGCCAGGCGGCGCGGCGGCGGCGCCGAGACCACGGGGCGGCGTGGGGACGAGAGCTCCGAGACCCCGGAGCGGGGCGGAGCCGAGTTCTCGGATTCCATCGGTCTCAGAAGGGCTCTCGGGCGACGTGAGCCCTCCGGCCTTCGACAGGCTTCCGAGCTTCGGGGGGCCGCCGAGCTGCGAGAGCCCCCCGCCCTTCCCCAGCGCAGTCGTCGCACCGCCTCGTCGCCCGGCGCGGGCGAGACCACCCCGCGCCCCGAGGCCGCGACGGCAACAGAGGAATCGGGCGTGGGCCCGCTGCCCCGCCGCGTCCGGCAGGCCAATCTGGCCCCGCAACTGAAGAACGACCTCGAGCGGCGCACCGAGCGGGACAAGGGCGGGGCCGGTAACGGCGCGGACCCCGCCGATCGCGACGCCGACGAGGTACGCAGCCGGATGGCCTCGCTCCAGCGCGGCTGGCAGCGTGGCCGCGAGGAGAACGCCGCGGGCGACGAGCCCCACGACGGCACAGCACCAGGAACGACAAGGGGGGACGGTCGATGACCGCACCGAAGGCGACAGGGCCCACCGCGACGAGCAGAGTATCGGGGGAGCTGAACTGGCTCCTCGACGACCTGGTGGACCGCGTCGCCAGCATCCGCCAGGCGATCGTGCTCTCCGGCGACGGCCTGCCCATAGGGGTCTCCAAGGACCTGTCCCGAGAGGACAGTGAGCATCTGGCTGCCGTCGCCTCCGGCTTCCACAGCCTTGCCAAGGGCGTCGGCCGCCACTTCGAGGCGGGCAGCGTCCGCCAGACGGTCGTGGAACTGGACGAGGCCTTTCTGTTCGTCACGGCGGCGGGCGACGGCAGCTGCCTGGCCGTCCTGTCGGACGCCGACTCGGACGTCGGGCAGGTCGCCTACGAAATGACGCTCCTGGTCAAGCGGGTCGGCGTACATCTGGCCGCCGCTCCACGCACCGATCCGCTCACGGGCGGGTAGTGGGATGACATGAGCGTGAGCGTGAGCGGAGACAGCCAGGGCAGAGCCCACTGGTTCGACGACGAGGCCGGACCGGTGGTCCGTCCGTACGCCATGACACGCGGCCGCACCACCAGTACGGCCCAACACCGCCTCGACCTGATCGCGGTGGTCGTGGCGGAGTCGTACGCCGACGACCCCGAGGCGGACCAGACGCTGTCCCCGGAGCACGTGGACATCGTCGAACTCTGCCGCGACGCCCCTCAGTCGGTCGCCGAACTCGCCGCCGAACTCGACCTTCCGGTCGGGGTGGTCCGGGTCCTCATCGGGGACCTCGTGGACGAGGAACTGGTCCACGTGAGCCGTCCGGTACCCCCCGCCGAGCTGCCGGACGAGAGTATTCTGCGCGACGTGATCAACGGCCTCCGGGCGCTCTGAGTAGGGCGGAAGCGGGGAACAGACGTGACAGGCTGGCAGTTCTGGGTCGACCGAGGCGGTACCTTCACCGACGTCGTCGCGCGGCGTCCGGACGGCAGCCTGCTCACGCACAAACTGCTGTCCGACAACCCGGCAAGGTACGCCGACGCCGCGGTCGCGGGCGTGCGGGAGCTCCTCGACGAGGGCGCGGAGATCGACGCCGTCCGTATGGGCACCACCGTCGCCACCAATGCCCTGCTCGAACGCAGAGGCGAGCGAACCCTTCTCGTCATCACCCGCGGCTTCCGCGACGCCCTGCGCATCGCCTACCAGAACCGCCCACGCATCTTCGCCCGCGCGATCGAAATGCCCGAACAACTGTACGATTGTGTCGTCGAGGTCGACGAGCGGATCGCCGCCGACGGCACGGTCCTGCGCACCCCCGACCTGGAGGCCCTGGCCGGCCCCCTCCAGGAGGCGTACGACTCCGGAATCCGCGCCGTCGCGGTGGTCTGCATGCACAGCCACCTCCACCCGGCCCACGAAGAGGCAGTCGGCGAACTGGCGGCCCGCACCGGCTTCCCGCAGATCTCGCTCTCCAGCGAGGTCAGCCCGCTGATGAAGCTCGTCCCGCGCGGAGACACCGCCGTGGTCGACGCCTACCTGTCGCCCGTACTGCGCCGCTACGTCGAGCACGTCGCCGATGAACTCCAGGGCGTGCGCCTGATGTTCATGCAGTCCAACGGCGGTCTCGCCGAAGCGGGCCAGTTCCGCGGCAAGGACGCGATCCTGTCCGGTCCTGCGGGCGGCATCGTCGGCATGGCCAGGATGTCGCAGCTCGCCGGCTTCGACCGCGTCATCGGCTTCGACATGGGCGGCACCTCCACGGACGTCTCGCACTTCGCCGGCGAGTACGAGCGGGTCTTCACCACCCGGATCGCCGGGGTCCGGCTGCGCTCTCCCATGCTGGACATCCACACCGTCGCCGCGGGCGGTGGCTCGCTGCTCCACTTCGACGGCTCCCGCTACCGCGTGGGCCCCGACTCGGCGGGCGCCGAACCCGGACCCGCCTGCTACCGCGGCGGCGGCCCGCTCACCGTCACCGACGCCAATGTCGCCCTCGGCCGAATCCAACCCGCCCACTTCCCGCGGGTGTTCGGCCCGGACGGCGACCAGCCGCTCGACGACGCACTGGTCCGCGACCGCTTCGCCGCCCTCGCCCGCGAGATCCGGGAGCGCACCGGCGACGACCGGACCCCTGAGCAGGTCGCCGAGGGCTACCTCCAGATCGCCGTGGCCAACATCGCCAACGCCGTCAAGCGGATCTCGGTCCAGAAGGGCCACGACGTCACCCGGTACGCGCTGACCACCTTCGGTGGCGCGGGCGGCCAGCACGCGTGCATGGTCGCGGACTCGCTCGGCATCCGCACCGTCCTCGTGCCACCCATGGCCGGCGTGCTGTCCGCCCTCGGTATCGGACTCGCCGATACGACCGCCATGCGCGAACAGTCCGTCGAGGTGCCCCTGGACGCCTCCGCGATGCCCGGCGTCCTGAAGACCGCGGACGACCTGGAAAGCGCCGCCCGCGCCGAACTCCTCGCCGAGGACGTGCCCGAGGACCGCATCCGGATCACCCGCCGCGCCCAACTCCGCTACGACGGCACGGACACGGCACTCACCGTCGAGCTCACCGAGCCCGACACCATGACCCACGCCTTCGAAGAACGCCATCGCGCCACCTACTCCTTCACCCTCGACCGTCCGGTCGTCGTCGAAGCCCTCTCCGTGGAAGCCACCGGCCTCACCGACCCCCCCGATCTCTCCGCCCTCGCCGTCTTCGGACACCGCTCCGCCGCACCAAAGACGGAGACGGCCGCTCTCCACACGGGCGGCGCCCGGCGCGACGTACCCCTGCTCCGCCGCGAGGAACTGCCTCCCGGTCACCCGGTCACCGGACCCGCGATCATCACCGAGGCCGGCTCGACGACCGTCGTCGACGACGGCTGGCAGGCCGCGACGACCGACGACGGGCATCTAGTCATGGAACGCGCGGCGATTACGCAGAGTTCCGATCTCGGCACGGAAGCGGACCCGGTCCTCCTTGAGGTCTTCAACAACCTCTTCATGTCCATCGCCGAGCAGATGGGTGCCCGCCTGGAGTCCACAGCCCAGTCGGTCAACATCAAGGAGCGCCTGGACTTCTCCTGCGCCCTCTTCGACCCGGACGGCAGCCTTGTCGCCAACGCCCCCCACATTCCAGTGCACTTGGGCTCGATGGGCACCAGCGTCCAGGAGGTCATCCGGCGCCGCGGAGACGGGATGCGTCCCGGCGACACCTACGCGGTCAACGATCCGTACCACGGCGGCACCCACCTCCCCGACGTCACCGTGATCACCCCGGTCTTCGACACGGAGAGTGAGCGGATCCTCTTCTACGTCGCCTCACGCGGCCATCACGCCGAGATCGGCGGCATCGCCCCCGGCTCCATGCCCGCCAACAGCCGCACCATCGACGAGGAGGGCATCCTCTTCGACAACTGGCTGCTCGCCCAGAACGGCCGATTCCGCGAGGCCGAGACCCTCACCCTGCTCACCCGGGCGCCCTACCCGTCGCGCAACCCGCCGACCAACCTCGCCGACCTGCGCGCCCAGATCGCCGCCAACCAGAAGGGCGTCGACGAGGTCGCCCGCATGATCGACAACTTCGGCCTCGATGTCGTACAGGCGTATATGAAGCACGTCCAGGACAACGCCGAAGAAGCGGTACGCCGCGTCATCGACACCCTGGAAGACGGTGAGTTCAACTACGAGACCGACTCCGGGGCCGTCATCCGGGTCCGCGTCTCCGTAGACCGTGAAAAACGCTCCGCAACCGTCGACTTCACCGGTACGTCTCCGCAGCTCACCACGAACTTCAACGCACCCTTCGCGGTGGTCAACGCTGCCGTCCTGTACGTCTTCCGCACCCTGGTCGACGACGACATCCCACTCAACGACGGCTGCCTACGCCCCCTGGACATCGTGGTGCCGCCGGGCTCGATGCTCGCGCCCGAGCCCCCGGCCGCCGTCGTCGCGGGCAACGTCGAGACGTCCCAGGCGATCACCGGAGCCCTGTACGGGGCACTGGGCGTACAGGCCGAGGGATCGGGCACCATGAACAACGTCACCTTCGGCAACGAGCGGTACCAGTACTACGAGACCGTGGCCTCCGGGTCCGGCGCGGGCGACGGCTTCCCCGGCGCGTCCGTCGTCCAGACCCACATGACCAACTCGCGGCTCACCGACCCCGAGGTCCTTGAGTGGCGACTGCCGGTACAGCTCGACGAGTTCGCCGTCCGCCGCGGAAGCGGCGGAGCGGGGCGCTGGAGTGGCGGGGACGGCGCCGTGCGCCGTATCCGGTTCCACGAGCCCATGACCGTGTCCACGCTCTCCCAGCACCGCAGGGTGCCGCCCTACGGCATGGCGGGCGGCAAGCCCGGGGCCCTCGGCGCCAATCGGGTGGAGCGCGCGGACGGCACGGTCACCGAACTCGGCGGAAGTGACACGGCCGACGTCGGCCCCGATGACGTACTCGTCATCGAAACCCCCGGCGGCGGAGGCTACGGCCCACCGTCGCACGACCCCCATCAAGCAGGAGAAGAGATCGATGATCTTCGGGCGTTCTGAGCGCGGCAAGCCTCCGGTCGAGCCCGTCACGCTCAAGATCCTCGTGGCCGGCGGATTCGGCGTGGGCAAGACGACCCTCGTCGGCGCGGTCAGCGAGATCAAACCGCTGCGCACCGAGGAGGTGCTCACGGAGGCGGGCCGCCCCGTGGACGACACCAGCGGCGTCGAGGGCAAGCACACCACCACCGTCGCCATGGACTTCGGCCGCATCACCCTCCGCGAGGACCTGGTGCTCTACCTCTTCGGAACCCCCGGGCAGGACCGCTTCTGGTTCCTGTGGGACGAGCTCGCCACCGGCTCACTGGGTGCCGTAGTGCTCGCCGACACCCGCCGCCTGGAGGACTGCTTCGCCGCCGTCGACTACTTCGAGCGGCGGTCCATACCCTTCGTGGTCGGCGTCAACTGCTTCGAGGACGCCGATCGCTACCCTGCCGAAACCGTCCGTCAGGCCCTCGATCTCGATCCCGACGTGCCCGTCGTCCTCTGCGACGCGCGGGACCGCGACTCGGCCAAGGAGGTCCTCATCGGCGTCGTCGAGCACGCGCTGGCGGCCGTATCCGAGCAGCGCCAACCTGTCACCACGACCTGACGTACGGCACCCGGCCTTCCGACGGCTGTCCGTCAGTACGGCCCGTACCCTCGCCGACCGGGGTACGGGCCGTGGTCGTACACGCGCGCGTGGTTCGCGCGAAAGGCACGCGCGCGTAGACCCCTGTTTCAGCTGAGGCCCTCCTCGTGCCAGCCGAAGCTCTTCTCCACCGCCTTGCGCCAGTTGTGGTACTCGCGGTCACGCACCGAGGGCTCCATGGCCGGGGTCCACTCGACGTCCTTCTGCCAGTGCGACTTCAGCTCGTCGAGGTCGTTCCACACACCGGTGGCGAGACCGGCCGCGTACGCGGCGCCCAGACAGGTCGTCTCGGAGACCTTCGGGCGGATCACCGGCACCCCGAGGACATCCGCCTGGTGCTGCATCAGCAGATTGTTCTTGGTCATGCCGCCGTCCACCTTCAGGGTGGTGATCTGCACCCCGGAGTCCTGGTACATGGCGTCGACCACCTCACGCGTCTGCCAGCTGGTCGCCTCCAGCACCGCGCGTGCCAGGTGCGCCTTCGTGACGTACCGCGTCAGCCCGGTGACGACTCCGCGCGCGTCGGAGCGCCAGTAGGGCGCGAACAGGCCGGAGAACGCGGGCACGATGTACGCGCCGCCGTTGTCGTCGACGCTCGCCGCCAGTGTCTCGATCTCGTCGGCGTGACGGATGATGCCGAGCTGGTCGCGGAACCATTGCACCAGGGCGCCGGTGATCGCGATCGACCCTTCGAGGCAGTAGACCGGCGCCTCGGTGCCGATCTTGTACCCCATGGTGGTCAACAGCCCGTTCTTCGAAGGAACGGGCCGGTTCCCGGTGTTGAGCAACAGGAAGCTGCCCGTGCCGTACGTGTTCTTCGCCGTGCCCACGTCGTAGCAGGCCTGCCCGAACACCGCCGCCTGCTGGTCGCCGAGCGCCGACGCGACGGGGACGCCCACGAGTTGGCCCACAGCGGGGCCGTACACCTCGGCGGAGGACCTGATCTCGGGGAGGACCGCTTCGGGGACGTTCATCGCGGAGAGGATGGACCGGTCCCACTGGAGCGTCTCCAGGTTCATGAGCATGGTGCGCCCGGCGTTGGTCACGTCGGTGACGTGCCGCCCGCCGTCCGTGCCGCCCGTCAGGTTCCAGATCAGCCAGGAGTCGATGGTGCCGAAGGCGATCTCACCGCGCTCGGCACGCGCGCGCAGGCCGGGCACGTTGTCGAGGAGCCAGGCAGCCTTGGGCCCGGAGAAGTAGCTGGCCAGCGGCAGTCCGGTCTGCTCGCGGAAGCGGTCCTGCCCGTCCGAGCCGCCCAGTTCCTTGCAGAGGGCGGACGTACGGGTGTCCTGCCAGACGATCGCGTTGTGCACGGGCTTGCCGGTGGCGCGGTCCCAAAGGACCGTCGTCTCACGCTGGTTGGTGATCCCGAGCGCGCTCAGCTGCTCCGCGCGCAGCCCGGCCTTGGCGATCGCGCCTGCGACCACCGCCTGCACCTTCGACCAGATCTCGGTGGCGTCGTGTTCCACCCAGCCCGGCTTGGGAAAGATCTGGCGGTGTTCGCGCTGGTCGACGGCGACGATCGCGCCGCCGTGGTCGAAGATGATGCAGCGGCTCGATGTGGTGCCCTGGTCGATTGCGGCGACGTACTTCTCGGCATGGTCCGTCATGACGTCCCCTTCGTCAGAAGGCTGCGTTAGAAGGCTGCGTTGTAGATCAGGGCGCCGACGACGGCGCCCGCGATCGGGCCGACCACCGGGATCCAGGAGTAACTCCACTCCGAGGTGCCCTTGTTGGGTATCGGCAACAGCGCGTGCGTGAGTCGCGGCCCCAGGTCACGGGCCGGGTTGATGGCATATCCCGTGGGGCCGCCGAGTGACAGACCGATCCCGACGACGAGGAGGGCGATGAGCAGGACGGGAAGGCCCGCGTCCCCGATGCCCGCCACGTGCTTGTCGCCGCCGACCATGGCCAGAATGGGCAGCATCAGGGCGACGGTGGCGATGAACTCGGTGATCAGGTTCTGTACGGGATTGTTGATCTCGGGCCGGGTCGAGAAGATCCCCAGCGTCTCGATGGCTGTGTTCTCCTCGGTCTCCTCGGCGTTGAGGTTGAACTGGCCGAGGTAGAGCAGCCAGCACAGCACGGCCCCCACGATGGCTCCGGCGAACTGCCCGAGGATGTAGAAAGGCACGTCCGCCCACTTCGTGGAGCCCTCGACCGCGAATCCGATGGTCACCGCCGGGTTGATCTGCCCGCCCGACAGCGGTGCCGCGGTGTACGCGCCGGCGAGGACGCCGAAGCCCCACCCGAAGGCGATGACCACCCAGCCCGCTCCCCGGGCCTTGGACTTGTTGAGCGTGACCGCGGCGCACACTCCCGCGCCGAAAAGGATCAGAATGGCGGTGCCGATCAACTCGCCGACAAAAATGTCTGCGTTGCTCATGGCGGCTCCTAGGCCTGGCCCGGAGCGATCGGCTCCGGGCCACCGTGCAGGATGCGTTTCCCACGTTTCCCATGGCTACTTCAGCCGAAGGCAGGAAGGTCCCGCTCCCTGCCCGGCGTCCGTGACGAGCGTGCCGTCGCAGCGGAATCGCCCATGGGGGATGGCCCTTGGTGCAGGTCGGGAACCCGAGCGGCGCGGTGCGTGAAGACGCCCGAATGCGGCGATACCGACTGACACCCGGAAGTGTTCACCGGTGCCCAGGGGGCGTCAAGGTCGCGGACAGCAACGGTTGGTGGGGCAGTGTGCGGCGGCATCGTGGCGGTCGAACGTGGCCGAAAACGGCTCGCTGCGGCCGATGGTCGTTCACGTCGCTCCCAGGCACACTCTTTCGGGCTGTTGGCCGAGTGCGCGCCTCGACGCCCCGTAGGGGCCGCCCTACGGCAGTCCTCCCGGACCGGCCGACGGCTTGGCCGCCGCGGCCCGGGGCTACGGACGGGTGGCCGTGCAGCCGTGCAGATCGGAAACAGTGAGGTACCCGCAGGCGGACTGTCGCCCTCCACAGGCCGGCCGGCGAGCCGCCAACCGGCTCGTCCATCAGCTGCTCAGCCGGTCACTCCCGGACCGGCCCGCCCACCAGAATCCGTCCTCCGTCGGCGCCGCACCGGCCCCACGACGGATCTCATGCCCCGCCAGCCCTGCTCGTCCCAGCACCCAACTCGCCCCTCTGAGGGCCTTCGCGGCCTGTTTGAGGGGTGCCAGGCAGGCGGCAGCCTGGCGGTGGTCGGTCACGCTGCCCGGTGCGCAGAGGACTGTGGCCAGCGACAGCGTGATGGTCCGTCCGCCGGCTGTCCAGGGCGTGTCGAGCACCGAGGCGGCCAGCGGATCGAGGGTGTCCGGGTCCGCGAGGACCAGGAAGTCGTCCCCGCCGATGTGCCCCACCCGAGTCGCTCCGGACGCCGCGCGCTGGAGCGCCTGCCCGACAGCCCGGATCAGCTCGTCGCCCGCCGCGAACCCGGCTCCGTCGTTGACCTGTTTGAAGTGATCGACGTCCAGCCAGCTCAGCGCGAACATCCGGCCGTCCGCGATCCGCCGGTCCACCTCGCCGGTGATCGAGTCCGAACCGGGCAGCCGTGTCAGCGGATTGAGCCCCGCGGCCTCCTCGACCCGGCTCTCGGACAACGCCCGTACGAGGTCCGCCAGTCGTACGACCCCGATACATCTCCCGGACCGGTCGACGACCGCGACATCGTCGGACGTACGGTCCCGGTCGCCGTCCGCCACCACGTCGAGGACCTCCCAGGCGGTGGCGTCGACCCCGACCGTACGTGGCGGATCGCCGAGCTTGGCGGCCGGCCTGTCGGCGTACAGCGCATGCCCGTAGCGCCCCGACATGGACAGCAGGAACCGCGACCGGTGCACCGACCGGACCGGAACCCCCGAGGTGTCCACGAGCAGCACCCCGGACACGTCGGACGATCCGGTGAGCAGCGCCCGCACCTGCCCCGCGGACGCCGTGGCGGGCAGCAGTGCGGCGGGCCGCACGAACTGGCGTACGGACGGCCCCGATCGAGGTGTCTCGGCGATACCGGGGGAGAGTGTCGGAACGTATACGTCCGCCGCGGGCAGCCGTGCAGCCGGCGCGAACAGGTCACCCTGCGCCAGCTGCGCGCCCGCCGCCACCGCAGCGGCGCACTGCAGTTCGGTCTCCACCCCTTCGACGGACAGCAGCGCGCCCAACTCCTCGCACAGCGTCCGCATCGCCCGCACCGCCGCGGGCCGCGCGAGCAGGGACACATCGAGCTTCATCAGCTCGGGCGCGAGGTCCGTGAGCAGCCGCAGGGGTACGTCGCCGTCGCCCACCCCGTCCGCGCAGATCCGGAAGCCCTCGCCCCGCACGGCGGCGACCGCGTCCAGCAGGGCGTGCTGCGGCACGTGCGTGTACGGCGGACCGACGTCGACCGTCACCTCCCACGGCAGCCGCCCGGCCTCACGCACGGCGTCGCGCAGGGCCGTGAGACCGCCGAGATCGGCCAGGGTCCCGGCGAACACGTTGACGTGCAGGGGCAGCAGGGTCTCCTTGCGGGCGGCGGCCCGGATCGCGAACGCGGCCAGCCGGCCGTCGAGTTCGGGGTCACGGCGGGCCTGCGCCAGGATGTCACCGGCTTCAGGGCGGGCGAGTATCTCCAGAGCGGCAACTCCTCCGGTCGTCAGATTGACGACCGGCTGAAAGGCGAAGCGGAGCGTATCCGACCAGGAGGGCACAGGAGCATAATCGCGCCCCTGGCGTGCGCCCAGGCGCGATTCACGAGCTGTTCACGCAGGAATTCCGGCTCGTCACAGTGGGTGCGGGCGGTGCCGGGATCACCGCACCGCGACGACCGACGAACCGTGTCCGAACAGCCCCTGGTTCGCGCTGATCCCCACCCGGGCCCCCGCGACCTGCCGGTCACCGGCGGCGCCCCGCAACTGCCATGTCAGCTCGCACACCTGGGCAATGGCCTGTGCCGGAACCGCCTCCCCGAACGAGGCCAGCCCGCCACTCACGTTCACCGGTATTCGCCCGCCCAGTGCCGTGGCGCCTTCCCGCAACAGCTTCGAGGCCCCGCCCTCCGCGCACAGCCCCAGATCCTCGTACCACTGCAACTCCAGGGCTGTGGACAGGTCGTACACCTCGGCAAGGGAGAGGTCCTCGGGACCGATGCCCGCTTCCTCGTACACCGCCGCTGCGACGGACGCACGAAAGGAGTCGGCCGAGGGCTCCACCGCGACAGCGGAGTCCGTGGCGATGTCCGGCAGATCGAGCACGGTGTTGGGGTAGCGCGGTGTCACCGTGGACACCGCGCGGATCCGCACGGGATCCGCGGCACCGTGCCGTCGTGCGAAGGCCATGCTGGACAGTACGACAGCGGCGCCGCCGTCGGAGGTGGCGCAGATGTCGAGCAGCCGCAGCGGATCGGCGACGACCGCCGAGCCGGCGACCTCCTCGGCGGTGACCCTCTTCCTGTACCTCGCGTTCGGATTCAGCGCCCCTAGGGCGGCGTTTTTCACCTTGACCTGCGCGAAGTCCTCAAGCGTGTCCCCGTGGACGGCCATCCGGCGCCGCGCGTACAACCCGAAGTACGTCGGATTCGTCGCCCCCAGGACACGGAACCGCAGCCAGTCCGGATCGTCCTGCCGGTCGCCGCCCGCCGGGCGGAAGAACCCCTTGGGCGCCGCGTCCGCCCCCACCACGAGCACGACATCCGCGAGACCCGAAAGTATCTGTGACCGCGCGGTGTTGAGAGCCTGTGCTCCCGACGCGCACGCCGCGTACACACTCGCGACCCGCGCCCCCTGCCAGCCGAGCGCCTTGGCGAACGTCGCCCCTGCCACGTACCCCGGATACCCGCCGCGCACGGTGTCCGCGCCCACGATCGAGCGGACATCGCGCCAGTCCACCTCGGCGTCGGCGAGTGCCGCCCGCGCCGCCACGACCCCGTACTCGACGAAGCCGCGCCCCCACTTGCCCCAGGGGTGCATACCCACGCCGAGCACTGCCACCTCACTCATGCCGTCACTCCCGTACGCCACACGCCCCTCATTGCGCCACCCCGGTCGGCCGCCAGTGCCACGTCGTCCAGGTCGTTTCCTCGTCCTCGTTCAGCACACCGGGGACGACCTCCACCTCGATGCCCACCGTCAGATCGGCGACGGTGACCCCGGGAACCGCCTGACCGAGTACGACGATCCGCTCGCGCTCCAGCTCCACAGCGATCAACGCGTAGGGTTCCCACGAGAGTTCCGGATCACTCACATACGGTGACGGCGGCCGGTACCGGCTGTCCGTGTACGACCAGACACGGCCGCGCCGCGACAGCGGCACCTCGGACAGTTCACCGCCGCCCGGGCAGCCCGGATTGCGGCAGAAGACGTCCTCGCGGGGGAAGAAGACCGAGGTGCACGCCGAGCAGCGCGTACCGAGGAGACGGAAGTCGTCGCCGTCCCCGGAGAACCACCCGGTGACCACAGGTGTGCGTGAACGCGACAAGGCTCCTCCATGGCACTGGATCTGACGGAACGTCAGAAGTGTGCCATGGGCAACGGAAAATGGGCAGGGCACAGAGGAGAACCACGGGGACCTCCACGGCGTCGGAGTATCGGAGGGAGGGCCGGGGCCCACGGGGGTGGTTCCGGCCGCCACTCGCGGCCTGAGGGACCCGAGCGGTTCGCATCAACGCCGGTCCTTCCGCCCTGGGTTCGCGGCCCATCGACCGCTGATGACGATGCTCTTCAGATGATCGGATACAGTCCGCGGCGTGTCCGCAACCCCATCCACGCACCCGCCCGCCGACTTCGCGCCGGATTCCCACTGTTCGAACTGCGGAGCGCCCTACGGAGAGAGCGTCTCCGGCTGGCCCCGCACCTGCCGCGTCTGCTCCACCGTGGCCTACCGCAATCCACTGCCGGTCGCGGTGGCCCTCCAACCCGTGTACGACGCCCAAGGCACCTCCCTGGTCGTGATCACCCGGACCATCAACCCCGCGCGCGGGGGCATCGCCCTGCCCGGAGGGTTCATCGATCACAAGGAGGACTGGCGGCACGCCGTCGTCAGAGAGCTCAGGGAGGAGACAGGCATCGACGTGGCGAGCCGGGAGGTACGACTCGCCGACGCGATGAGTTCCCCGACCGGACACCTGCTGCTCTTCGGGCTCCTTCCGGAACGGCCGGCCGCCGAACTCCCGCCGTCCGCCGCCACCGACGAGACAGCGGGCTGGCACCTGCTGCGCCGGCCGGCCGAACTCGCCTTCCCGCTGCACAGCTTGGCGGCCCAGGCATTGTTCGAGGGGCGGTACATCTGAGGCGCCCGCGCGTCTGAAGGTGCGCGGGACGCCTCAGCGAGCGTCGACGGCGGTGACGCCACCTTCGGCGCCGTCGCCCGCTGCTCCCTCGGCTTCAACGCCACGGCGCCGTCACAGCGCCCGGAGCCCCCGCACCCGCACCGGATACGCAGGCTCACTCAGGCCACCCTCTCCATCCCGTTGGACGACCATCTGCGCCCCCTCCCAGCGCGTCACATAGCGCTCGATCTCCGGCTCGTCCCACCCGACGTCCGTGTCCGGCACGACAAGCCCGCCCCCGACACGCCCCCGCGCGGGAGCCCACACCTCAAGCTCCAGTCCACCATCGGCACCCCGAACGGGCACGACGGCGCCGGCACGCGCCAGCACCGGAATCCGTGACAAGGGGGCGTCGATCAGCACCTGAGCCGGCCCTTCGTAGGCCTCCTCAGTGACCGTGTCATACCAGCGCCCCCGTGGCAGCTGTACCGCACGCCGGTCCGCCCCGGGGTCCAGCACCGGCGCCACCAAGAGAGAGTCACCGAGCAGGAAGGCGTCCTCGCAGTCGCGCAGCGCCCGGTCCTCGGGCGCGCCCCACCACACGGGCCGCACATAGGGCGCGCCCGTACGACGAGCCAGATGCGCCAGCGTCAGGAAGTACGGGAGTAGTCGTCGCCGTTCGACGAGCGCCACGCGCGCGTGCTCCAGGACGTCGTCACCGAACTCCCAGGGCTCCCTGCGTCCCGCCCGCAGACTCGCGTGCGTACGGAACAGCGGGAGATACGCGCCGAGCTGGAACCACCGCAGATACAGCTCGGGCGACGGACTGCCGTCGAAGCCGCCCACATCGGGCCCCGAGTACGGCACCCCGCACAACCCCAGACCCAACACGAGCGACAGCGACGCCCGCAGCCCGGGCCAGCCGGTGGCCACATCTCCGGACCAGGTCCCTCCGTAGCGCTGCATTCCGGCCCAGCCGGAGCGCGAGAAGATGAACGGCCGCTCCTGGGGTGCAAGTTCACGCAGCCCCTCGTATCCCGCCCGGGCCATGCCCAGCGCGTACACGTTGTGCGCCTCACGGTGGTCACCGCCGCGGCCCTCCAGGGAGTGCCGGGCCGAACGCGGCAGCGTCGACTCCCCGAAGGCCGTGAACGACGTCGGCTCGTTCATGTCGTGCCAGAACCCGGCGAAACCCTGCGCGAGCCGCTCCTCGTAGAGCGCGCCCCACCACCGTCGCACGCGCGGGTTCGTGAAGTCCGGGTACACCGACTCTCCAGGCCATACGACACCTCGCACGAGCCGCCCCGAGACATCCCGGACGAAGGCGTCTGCGGCGATACCACTGTCGTACACCGCGTTGCCCGGTTCCGCCTTGACCGCCGCGTCGACGATCGACACCAGCCGGACACCGTCGCGCAGCAGCTCCTCCGCGAGCTCCGGCACCTTGGGGAAGTGCTCCCGGTCCACCGTGAACACCTGATTCGCGTCGTAGTGATCGATGTCCAGGTGGACCGCATCGAGCGGAAGACCATGCTCCAGGTAGCCCGCGACGATCCGCCGCACCTCCTGCGCACTGCCGAAACCCCACCGCGCGTGGTGGTGCCCCAGTGCCCACCCGGGCGGCAGCGCGGGCGCCCCGGTGAGTGAGATCCAGGCGTGCAGCACGCGCGCGGGGGTACCCACCATCACCCAGCAGCGCAGTGGGCCACCATCCATCCGCAGCTCACACGACCCGGCCCTGTCGTGCCCGGAGCCTGCGCCCTCCTCGCCCTCGCGCAACGTCACCGTGCCGTCCCACGAGGTGTCGTGGAACACGAGATGGGTGGCCGCGTCGGCAACCACCAACTGCACGGGCATGGTGACGTACAGGGGATCGTCACCGGGCGCGAAGGCCTTCCCGGGATCCGTGTTCCACAGCCGGTACTTCCCGCCGCGCAGCCGCGGGCCCCCCGCCCGCCCGCCCAGGCCGAAGAACCGCGCGTCGGCGGCCACCTCGGAGCGTTGCATCCAGCGGGCCGCGCCGCCGTCGACCGGCTCCCACCAACGGGGCGGCAGATCGCGGCGCAGCATCACGCCACCGGGGGTGTGCACCTCGACGGCTCCGTGCCGCGACACCACGACCGTCGCCCGCTCGGAGACAACCCGCCAACCGCCGTCCTTGTCCGGCTCCAGGACAGCCCGCGGATCCGGCTCCGGACAGTGGCCGGCGAGCGCGTACGACGGCTCGGGGTCCGCCCCGTCCCATCCCCAGAAGACCGCCCCGTTCACCGTGACCGTGATCCTCAGCTCGGAGCGGGCGAACCGGACGACTCCACCGCCGGGGCCCGGTTCCACGCCCCGCACAGGCCCTGGTACCCGGGCGCGTTCGGCGCCCCGCTTGGGCAGCCCGATGGCATCGGCACGCTGCCTGCGCCACGCGGCTCGCACGGTACGCAACCCCTGGGCCGCCCCCGCCGAACCGACCGCCTTCACCGAACGCACCAGGTCACGACCGTTCATGCTGCTCAGCCTGCCATTGACTCGGCCGTAAGTGTGAGTGGTTCAACTGCCGTTCACCCGTGGTGAGACCACATCTTCATGTCGGCGACTATGTGCGGCGCACCCTGGTGTCGAAGTCGATCACATGGCATCGTCCATGACAGCCGCGTGACGCGCACACCCCAGCTCGTGCGCGACAGACGCCCACGACGCGCACTGCCCGGGAGCCGCCCCATGTCCACCTCCAACCCCTCACCGCTCTGGCAGCCCACCGAGGAACGCATCGCCCAGGCGCAGATCACGAAGTTCCAGAACTGCGCGGCCGAGCGGCACGGAGCCCCGGCCGAGGGCGGCTACGCGGCACTGCACCGGTGGTCCGTGGACGAGCTGGACACCTTCTGGAAAGCCGTCACCGAATGGTTCGACGTCCGGTTTTCGACCCCCTACGCGCGCGTGCTCGGTGACCGTTCCATGCCCGGCGCCGAGTGGTTCCCCGGGGCGACCCTCAACTACGCCGAGCACGCTCTGCGCGCGGCCGGCACCCGTTCGGACGAACCGGCGCTCCTGTACGTCGACGAGACCCATGAGCCGACCCCCATCAGCTGGTCCGAGCTGCGGCGCCAGGTGGGCTCCCTGGCCGCCGAACTGCGCGTGCTCGGTGTGCGCCCGGGGGACCGGGTCTGCGGCTACGTCCCGAATGTCCCCCAGGCCGTGATCGCCCTCCTCGCCACAGCCGCCGTGGGCGGTGTGTGGACGTCCTGCGCTCCCGACTTCGGCGCCCGCAGCGTCCTCGACCGCTTCCAGCAGGTCGAACCCGTGGTGCTCTTCACGGTCGACGGCTACCGCTACGGAGGCAAGGAGCACGACCGCCGCGACACCGTCGCCGAGCTGCGCCGCGAACTGCCGACCCTGCGCGCGGTCGTGCACATCCCGCTGCTGGGCACCGAGTCTCCTCAGGGCGCCCTGGAATGGTCCGTCCTGACCTCCGCCGACGTGGAGCCCGTCTTCGAGCAGGTCCCCTTCGACCATCCCCTGTGGGTGCTCTATTCCTCGGGCACTACCGGCCTCCCCAAGGCGATCGTCCAGTCCCAGGGCGGCATTCTCGTAGAGCACCTCAAACAGCTCGGTCTGCACTGCGACCTCGGCCCGGAGGACCGCTTCTTCTGGTACACGTCCACGGGCTGGATGATGTGGAACTTCCTCGTCTCCGGGCTCCTCACGGGCACCACGATCGTCCTGTACGACGGCAGCCCCGGCTACCCGGACACAGGCGCCCAGTGGCGCATCGCCGAACGGACGGGAGCGACACTGTTCGGCACGTCCGCCGCGTATGTCATGGCGTGTCGAAAGGCGGGCGTCCGCCCCTCCCACGATTTCGACCTCTCGCGCGTGCAGTGCGTCGCCACCACCGGCTCGCCCTTGCCACCCGACGGGTTCCGCTATCTCCATGACGAGGTCCGCGACGACCTGTGGATCGCGTCCGTCAGCGGCGGCACCGACGTGTGCTCCTGTTTCGCGGGCGCCGTCCCGACACTGCCGGTGTACATCGGAGAACTCCAGGCCGCCGGCCTCGGCACCGACCTCCAGTCCTGGGACCCCAGCGGCAAACCCCTCACCGACGAAGTCGGTGAACTCGTGGTCACCAATCCGATGCCATCCATGCCCATCCGCTTCTGGAACGACCCCGACGGCAGCCGCTACCACGACAGCTACTTCGACACGTATCCCGGAGTATGGCGCCACGGCGACTGGATCACCGTCACCTCGCGCGGCTCGGTCCTCATCCATGGCCGCTCGGACTCCACGCTCAACCGCCAGGGCGTGCGCATGGGTTCGGCCGACATCTACGAAGCCGTCGAACGCCTCCCCGAGATCAAGGAGTCGCTCGTCATCGGTATCGAACAGCCCGACGGCGGCTACTGGATGCCGCTCTTCGTACACCTCGCCCCCGGTGCCGCACTCGACGAGGCCCTCCTGACCCGCATCAAGCAGACCATCCGTGAGCAGCTCTCACCGCGCCACGTCCCGGACGAGGTCATCGAAGTCCCCGGCGTCCCCCACACCCTCACGGGCAAGCGCATCGAAGTCCCGATCAAGCGCCTTCTCCAAGGCACCTCCCTGGAAAAGGCGGTCAACCTCGGTTCGGTGGACAACGTCGAACTGCTGCGCTTCTACGAAGACCTGGCCCAGAAGCACGCCTGACGGACGTACGCCCCGCCACCCCGCCACCCCGCCATCCCGCGACGCAGCGAACCGTCTTCGCCCGCCGACGTTGTCAGTGTCGCCCGTTACTGTGAGTGAGCATTGATCGACTGCGCACAGGGGGAAACATGGCGCACATCCAGCACCAGAGCATGCGACGCGTCCTGCGCCGCGAAATCGCGGGCACCATCGGCCTGTTGACCGATGAACAGGACTTCACGGCGATGCGGCGCTACCGCACGTTCGCCTTCGACGACCACACCACCTACCTCCAGCAAGTGGAATCCCTGCTCAGGACCCTCGCCGCCCAGGGCGGCCACACCACAGTGGCGCTCTTCGACCCCGAGGAATACGCCGAGTTCTGCGCCGAGAACGGCCTGGAACCCGACGCCCCCTCGAGCCGCACCCGCTTCACAGCTGAACTGGCCGCGACGGGACCGACCGTCATGTACGAGGGGCAGCCCCTCGACGAGCTCGTCCCGGACCTCGTCGACGAGGCCGTCCGCCAGGCGACCTGGGAGTACGCGACCACACTCCTGGCCCGTATCGGCAACTGCGCATCCTGCGGTGAGGACATCGGACGCGCATCCTTCGCCCACGCCTCCCACTTGCTCAGCCGCATTCTCGAAACCGCGGCAGCCGGCGAACTCCACCTCGTGTGCAGCGTCACGGCAGCGCCCGAAACGCTCGTCGCCGCACTCCGAGCCAACGACAACGCGGGCACCATCCGCCTCGACGAATCAGAAGCCCTCGAATTCACCACCGTTCTGGCCCTCGGTATCGCCACCCGGAGCGCCGGGGGACTCGTCATGCGCATCACCGCCCATGACAAGACCGACCGTGTCTACGGATGGCGACTCCGCGGTGAGGTCCTGGATCCCCTCACCGCGGCCGAGGTCTTCGACGCCTATTGCACCGACGCCGAGTCCGGGGACCTGGTCTCCCCGGAATCAGGAGTCGACTACTGCGCACCACCCGACCTCGGAGAGGGAGGAATGGCGGGTCACGCACACTGAACACCAAAGGGGCGCCCCACCAGAAGGTGGAGCGCCCCTCAGCAACAGTCGAACGAGGACGCGGTCCGACTACTCGCCGGACAGCACCCTCTGCGCCGCCGTGCGCGCCTCCTCTGCCGTGTCCGCCGCACGCGCGGCGGCAGCGGCACGCTCGCACTGCGCCAGCGTGTACTTGGCGAGCGCAGTCCGGACATAAGGAATCGACGCGGCGCCCATCGACAGGGAGGTGACCCCCAGACCGGTCAGCACACACGCGAGCAGCGGGTCCGCCGCGGCCTCACCGCAGACACCACAACTCTTGCCCTCGGCCTTCGCCGCCTCGGCGGACAGCGCGACCAGGTCGAGCAGCGCGGGCTGCCACGGATCCTGCAGACGTGACACCGCACCCACCTGCCGGTCGGCAGCGAAGGTGTACTGCGCGAGGTCGTTGGTTCCCAAGGAAAGGAACTCGACTTCCTGAAGGATCGAGCGCGCACGAAGCGCGGCCGACGGAATCTCCACCATCGCGCCGAACTTCGCCTGCAAGCCGGCCGCACGGCACGCCTCCGCGAACGCCTTGGCGTCGGTGCGGTCCGCGACCATCGGAGCCATTACCTCAAGGTAGACCGGCAGCCCCTCCGAAGCCTTGGCAAGGGCGGTCAGCTGCGTACGCAGCACATCAGGGTGGTCGAGTAGCGAGCGGAGACCCCGCACACCCAGCGCCGGGTTCGGCTCGTCGGCCGGAGTCAGGAAGTCGAGCGGCTTGTCCGCGCCCGCGTCGAGCACACGCACCACGACCCGACCCTCGGGAAACGCCTCGAGAACCTGCCGATACGCCTCGACCTGCTTCTCCTCGGACGGCGCCTTCTTGCTGTCGTCCAGAAAGAGGAACTCGGTACGGAAAAGACCGACACCCTCAGCACCGGCCTCGAGAGCGGCGGGCACGTCAGCCGGGCCCCCGACATTGGCCAGCAGCGGCACCTTGTGCCCGTCGGACGTGGCGCCGGGACCGGTGGAGGAGGACAGCGCCGCCTTGCGCTTTGCCGCAGCCGCTTCCAACTCCGCCTTCTTCCCGGCACTCGGCTCCACGAAGATCTCACCGGTGCTGCCGTCCACGGCGATCACGGTGCCTTCCGCGAGCTCGCCGGCACCGGGCAGCGCGACCACGGCCGGAACGCCGAGCGCCCGTGCCAGGATCGCGCTATGACTGGTCGGCCCACCCTCCTCGGTGACGAAACCGAGCACCAGAGTGGGGTCGAGCAGCGCGGTGTCCGCCGGAGCGAGGTCACGAGCAATAAGGACGTACGGCTCGTCGCTGTCCGGCACACCGGGCATGGGCACCCCGAGTAGCCGGGCGACGATACGATTCCGCACGTCGTCGAGGTCGGCAACACGACCGGCGAGGTACTCACCGGCGGCGGCCAACAGCGCGCGATAGGCAGCGAACGCGTCATAGACCGCGCGCTCGGCGGTGCTGCCGACAGCGATCCGCCGTTCCACATCGGCCATCAACTCGGGGTCCTCGGCCATCATGGCCTGCGCCTCGAGCACCGCCTGCGCTTCACCCCCCGCCAGATTGCCGCGCGCAACCAGGTCCGCTGCCACATCCTCCACGGCCTTGCGGGCACGCCCCTGTTCGCGCTCCGCGTCCTCCGTCGGGATCTGCTTGGCCGGCGGTTCAAGAACCGCCGTTCCCATGTGCCGAACCTCGCC
This sequence comes from Streptomyces sp. NPDC058470, assembly GCF_042721055.1. NCBI lineage: Bacteria > Bacillati > Actinomycetota > Actinomycetes > Kitasatosporales > Streptomycetaceae > Streptomyces > Streptomyces sp. NPDC058470. The sequence continues at coordinate 948 of NZ_JBHXMF010000089.1, read as the reverse complement.
GATCGCCACACCATGGCTCACGCCGACGCCTCGCAGCGTTGTTTCCATCTCACCCGTCTCCGATAGTGCGGCGGGTAGCGCCGCTGCGGTGGTTGTCCTGCTTGTCGTCTACGTCGGCGCTGACGTCACTGCCAGCCGAAGAGCTCGTCTCCGGCCTTCACATCGCCGTCCTCGCGGACGTCGGAAAGGGACTCGGCCGTGGCCTCGAGCGCCACGACCGGGCACACCGGGGACTTGCCGGCCGCCTCGACGGCAGCCGGGTTCCAACGAATGACAGCCTGGCCGCGCGTCACGGTGTCGCCCTTGTTGACGAGCAGTTCGAAGCCCTCGCCGTTGAGCTGCACGGTGTCGATACCAAGGTGCGTGAGCACACCATGGCCTTCGCCGTCGACGACGACGAAAGCATGCGGATGAAGCGAGACGATCACTCCGTCGACGGGGGCGACAGCCTCCGAGGGTTCACGCACGGGGTCGATCGCCATGCCGGGGCCGACCATGGCCCCGGCGAACACGGGATCCGGTACCGCGGTGAGTCCGATGGCGCGTCCTGCAAGAGGGGACGTCACGGTGGTCATGGGAAGCCTCCCAGGGGCGGAGATATATATGGGCCGTCGCTACCTGTGCGGACGGCGCACTGCTCAGCAGGGTATGTCATATGAAGTGCAGGTTCCCTGCGAGAGGGCCCCGATGGCGGCCGTAGCGCAGGGCGCAAACGATTTGCGCCCGCTCCAGCGCCCCATGTAGAGTCCTACTCCTGCCTTGGGGCTGAGCGACGCGATCAAGTGTCCTTGTCCGGCAGCATTCAACTTGTCAGATCCTATCTCGGGGTCTGGTTCTGCATGTCTGCGGAACCGTGGTCAGAGAGACGGAAATTCACTGATAGAGTTTGAAACATCGAAGGGAAGCGCCCGGAGGAAAGCCTGAGAGAGTCTCTCGGGTGAGTACGAA
>NZ_JBHXMF010000088.1:0-28338 GCF_042721055.1 Streptomyces sp. NPDC058470 | reverse complement strand
GTCCTGTCGTCACATTCCCGTCTGCCTCGCGACGCCATCCGGGCGACGACGGGAATGTGACGACAGGACCTAGCCGGGTGACTTCCGGAGCACGTCCGGCGGCACGCGCCGATAATACGCAAATAGCCACATTCACTCCTATATCTTCATCGGGTGATCATTTCAGTAACGCGATTCGCCGCGGTCTGCGCCCTGGGCGCTGTGCTCGCCGCCTGCGGGGCCCCGGACCCCCCGCCCGCTCCCCGCAAGGAACGCCCCGCGCCCGCCGGCGCCGCACCGTCGCAACCCCCGACGCTCGCCCCGGGCCCCAACGGCCTGACCCCCGTCTTCAACAACGGCCCGCGAACGCGCGACAAGACGGTCGCGCTGACCTTCGACGCGGACATGACCGCGGATCAGGGGGACAGAGCGGCAGCCGGGGAGCACTTCGACAACCCGCGGCTCATCGCCACCCTGCGGCGCTTCAAGGTGCCGGCCACCGTGTTCATGACGGGACGGTGGGCCGAGGAGTACCCCCAGGAGGCAAGGTCCATCGGACGGGACCCCCTCTTCGAGGTGGCGAACCACTCGTACAGCCACTACGCCTTCACGGACGACTGCTACGGCCTGCCGACCGTGCCCGAGGTCAGGATGCGGGCGGATGTGAAGCGGGCGTACGCCTCCTTCAAGAAGGCGGGTGTGCCCCGTGCGATGCCCTACTTCCGCTTTCCGGGCGGGTGCTACGACCAGCGTGCGCTGCGGACGCTGAGCACGGCCGGGGTGACGGCGGTGCAGTGGGACGTGGTCAGCGGGGACGCGTTCGCCACGGACGCGGATGCGGTGGCCCAGGAGGTGCTGGACGGCGTGCGGCCCGGTTCCGTCGTCGTCATGCACTGCACGCGAAGCGCGGCTCCGGCGACCGAGCAGGCACTGCGGACGATCGTGCCCGAGCTACGGAAGAGGGGGTTCCGCTTCGTCAAGGTGTCCGAGCTGATCGGGACGGCGACCCACCAACGGTAGGCGGCCCGGTCATCCGTCCTACGCTGGAACCATGAGCGACGACTACTGCGGCACCCGAGCGGACCCGGCCCCCACCGACGAGGGGCCGCCGTTCGCCGAGTGCGTCCTGTGCCGGAAGCCGACGGAGTATCCGGAGTCGTACAAGGGGATCACCCTGTGCCCCGTCTGCGAGTGGCAGGAGGCACAGCGCATGGCCTGTTCGGGCTGACCGGTCGCAGCTCGACGCCGTACCCGCGCCCCTCCGCGGACGGACCGGCACCCACGGATGAACCGATCTTCCGCCTGGCAGACTGGAGGCGTGAGCAGCGACCCGACCGCAGTTGATCCGGCCCCCGCGGGCGACAGCCCCTTCCGTTCCGAGCGCACCGCACGCGACGAGGCACCTCAATTCGTGCTGCCCCTGGTCGTACGCATCGAGAAGGCCGCGCCCCCGGCCCGTACCGACGCTCTGGAGACCGCGGCCCGCGCCGTGCTGACCATCCTCAGCGACGAGCGCTCGCTCGGGGAGGGCGAGAGCGCGGGTGAGTGGGCGCAGGCGATCCGCGACTGGCAGGACGCCCGGATCCGCAAGGTCGTACGGCGGGCTCGCGGCGCCGAGTGGCGGCGGGCCGCGGAACTGCCGGGGATCACCGTGACCGGGAAGTCCGCCGAGGTGCGCGTCTTTCCACCGATCCCGCTGGACGGCTGGCCCAGGGAACTCGCCAAGCTCCAGGTCTCCGGCACCGACCTCGACGACCCCGAGCCGCCGGCGGACGCCGACCTGACGGCGCCCGTGCTGTGGCTCAACCCCGACCTCGACATGTCGGCCGGCAAGGCGATGGCGCAGGCGGGCCACGGCGCCCAACTCGCCTGGTGGGAACTGTCCGACGAGGAGCGCACGACCTGGCGCGACGCCGGCTTCCCACTCGCCGTCCGCACCGCGGACCCGGCCCGCTGGCGTGAACTCACCACCTCTGGGATCCCGTTGGTCCGCGACGCGGGCTTCACGGAGATCGCGCCCGGGCTGACTGTTGCAGTCGACGATCCGCGCATCGGCCTGCCGCGCCCGCAGCGACCGTGACGGGCCGCCCACAGCGCCGCAGACGGGATCAGCCCCGCCCCTCCACGGCGGAGAAGGCGAAGGGAGGACGCCGGAACCCGTCCCTCCAGAGGCTCGTGATCCTCCGGCGGGACGGGCGCCTGACAAGGCGCCGTGTCAGCGTTGGGCGCCCGCTCAGTTCACGAGAACCCCTCCGCCTGGGAGTAACAAGCAGATCCGAGAGTGCGCAAAGGGCGAGCCCGCGGAGGCAACCAGCCTCCAGGCGGGCTCAGTCGGGGCTCGGTCCCGGTTGCCCGCCCTACCCGATGACGGAGCACCTCGGCACCTCACCGGTACCGGGCCGCGGCGCGTTCTTGTGACCGACGGCATGCCGGTGGCATCCGCCGGGCCGGCAGGGGATCATCTGCGGGTCCGCAGTCTCCGTAAGTGTCTGCGGGCCTTCCGCGCCGCCCGGCGGGCGAGGGACGGCCGGGGCTTCGCCGATGGCATCACCCGCCGGCTTCCGGACCAGTCCGGCACGGTGACCACGTACGCCTCGTCGGGGATACCCGTCCGCCGGTCGCGGAAATGCGGATAGGCGAGGTGCATTCTGCCCGCCCTGCCGTGATGGACAACTTCCGGCACCGTCTTGGCGTGGATGAATTCCAGTAGGCTCTTCAACGAATCCAGCCTGCCCAAGGCAACACAGGTGAGAACCAGCCGCTCCCCGACCTTTATCCGGTCGGCGACGCCCTTGGTCCAGTACGCCGCGACCATCGGAGCGGCCAGGTCCATCTTGTGCCGCTGCTCTTCCTCCGGCCGATTCAGCAAGCCGACCCCGAATTGCTGCAGCAGCCCGACCGTGAAGGGTCTGACCATCAGCTGATCGCGCTCGGCACCCGGCGGTACGAGTCTTCCGATCAGAATCATCAGCGCGTGGATCGCCTCGAAGCGCCCCGTATAGCTGCCTCTTCGGGTCGCGTGCTTTCCGTCGTCGCGGCCCACAAGGTAGTAGCAGACATAGTCGGCGACGACGGACACGCCTTTGCCGCTCAGATACGCCTCCATCGTGAAGAGCGCGTCCTCGCCGGTGGCGAGGGCCTCGTCGAATCTGAGGGCCAGTCGCAGGATCAGTTCCCGCCGGAACAGCTTCTGAGCGCTCAGCGTGAAGATGACCTTGGAAGTGTAGACGTCAGCGCGCTCCTGTGTCCGGGTGAACATCGACCTCGGGACGCCGCGGTTGACTCCCTCCATCTTGCCGAGCACCACATCCGTGCCGGCGCGGTCGGCCATTGCGACCATCCGCTCCAGGGCTTCGTCCCCCAGATAGTCGTCGGCATCCAGAAAGAAGACGTAACGGCCGCGAGCCAATCCCAGGCCGACGTTGCGCGGCCCACTGGGACCACCGGAGTTGGCCTGCCGCAACACCCTGGTAGGCACCTTCGACACGGCGGCGAACTGCTCAAGGTACTCACCGGTGCCGTCGCTCGACCCGTCGTCGACGGCCACGATCTCAATTCGGTCTGCGCCCAGCGTCTGCGTCTCGACCGATTCCAGACAGCGGACGAGATAGGGCATGGCTTCATAGGCGCCGACGACAACTGTGACGTCGGGCACAGGTTTGCTATTCATTAAACGGCAAGACAACCGACGGTAAACGAAGGTTGTCCGGAATTACATGATCCGGATATCGTGACCGGTAGGAGACCTTCCGATTGACATCGACCCGTACAGGGATCTCCGCGGAGGAGAATGCGGGCGGACGGAATTCGATACCGCCACAACCCTCGGGACTGATGCATTTTCAGCCGCCGAGATGGCCTGATTGCGTGATCGCGTGATCGCGTGGCGATACAGACGGTTGAACCGAGGGGGAACGAGGAGCACGGCCCCGGTCGGCCAAGGTTCTCGAGCCTTGATCACGAACAGGACGTGGCCGCCTCGCTCGGCGCCGGGCTCGACCTGCCGGGGCACGTCCTGGACGCGGCGATGGCCGTCGCCCGGCTGGTGCCCACGGATTCGGCGGGGCGGGGGCCGGGGTTCGCGTGCGCGCCCGCCCTCGGTGTACCGGCCGGCTCCGACGCCCTGGACGAGGCGCGGCGCCTGCTGGGCCGCGCCCCGGAGACGTGGCCGGTGCCGAGCCGACCATTCCGGACGAGCCGAGGCCGTGCCCCAAGCCGGAGTCGAGGCCGGACCATTGATCGCTGATCGCTGATCGCTGGCCGCAAAGAGGTTTGAGTGGACGTTGAACAACACATCCGCCCCGCACGTACCTCTTGGCGCTGGCCAAGTACAGACACTCAACGAACAGTTGGGTTCCCGGGAGGCTCAATATGCGGCGTATCAACGGTACCGTCCTCGTCTTTGCGGCACTAGTCGCCACCGTCGGCGCGCTCGCGTTCCCCGTATGGTCGTACGCGGACCGCTCAGGCACCGGACAGGCGAATGTGGCGGCGGCCACCGTGAACACCCAATGGGGTCCGCTGACCGCCCAGGACCGCGATCTGATCGTCCGTGTACGGCTCGCCGGTCTGTGGGAGCTGCCGGCCGGACAGCAGGCGCTCGAACGCGCGCCCTCGCAGGCGATCAAGGACGTGGCCGACCACCTCATCGTCGGCCACACCGACCTCGACAAGCGGGTCCGGATCGTCGCGGCCCAGCTCGGCGTCGCACTGCCGAACCAGCCGAACGAACTGCAGACCGGCTGGCTCAAGGAGATGACCGCGGCAAGCGGCACGGACTACGAGTACAAGTTCGTGAACCTGTTGCGGGCCGCGCACGGAACCATCTTCCCGGCCATCGGCACCGTCCGGAACACCACACGGAACACCCTGGTGCGCCAGCTGGCCTCGGACGCCAACCAGACCGTGCTCGACCACATCACGATGCTGGAGAAGACCGGGCTGGTCGACTTCGACGCCATCGCCAACACCGCGGCGAACGCGACCACCGCCAGCCCGACCGGCCCCCCGCCGCCGGTCCCCGGCCAGCTGGCACCCTCCGCACCGGTCGCCGAGGCAACCGGCGACGTCTCGACCACGTCCCAGCCCTCCCCCGGCGAGCCGGGCGCGGTCAACACCGGCCGGCCGGAGCCGGTGGATTCGGACGGCGTACTGGGATAGGCCTGTCCGCTGGACCCTCCCGGCGTCCGGACTCGAACCTCAAATGTTGCTCTGAACGTGACGAGCGCGAGGTTCGGAACCGGACGCCGGGGCCATACCCCCCTCACGCCGGAACAGCGGACCGCCGAAGCAGACGGACACAGCCGATCCCGGTGAGGCCGTGCACGCGGAGTGAAGGAGGGGACGATGGAGCGACTGGGGACGGGCATCGGATGGCGGCCGGAGATAGCGGACGCCGTGGAGCGCATGCCGGGCATCGACTGGGTCGAGGCCGTGGCCGAGAACCTCTGCCCCGGGCATCTCCCCGAGTCGCTGCTGCGCCTGCGTGAACGCGGGGTCACGGTGATCCCGCACGGTGTCTCCCTCGGCCTGGGCGGCGCGGACCGGCCCGACGAGGCACGCCTCACGGCGCTGGCCGAACGGGCCGAGGCGCTGGTCTCGCCGCTCGTCACCGAGCACATCGCCTTCGTACGCGCGGGCGGGCCCCTGACGGCCTCCGCGCACCTGGAGGCGGGACACCTGCTGCCGGTCCCCCGGACCCGGGACGCGCTGGACGTCCTGTGCGAGAACATCCGCATCACGCAGGACGCGCTGCCCGTTCCCCTTGCGGTGGAGAACATCGCCGCGCTGCTCTCCTGGCCCGGCGAGGAGATGACGGAAGGCCAGTTCCTCTACGACCTCGTCGACCGCACCGGCGTACGCCTCCTCATCGACGTCGCCAACCTGCACACCAACCACGTCAACCGCGGCGAGGACCCCGTCAAGGCCCTCGACGAACTCCCCGTCGAGGCCATCGCCTACGTCCATGTCGCCGGCGGTTTCGAACGGGACGGCGTCTGGCACGACAGCCACGCCCACCCCGTCCCGCAGCCGGTCCTCGACATCCTGTCCGAGCTCGCCTCCCGGGTGACCCCGCCGGGCGTCCTGCTGGAACGGGACGAGAACTTCCCCGAGCCCGGGGAGCTGGAGCGGGAGTTGGAAGCGATTCGCGGGACGCTGGAGAAGGCCGGGGCCGCCGTGGAAACGGTGGGACCCACCCTGCGCACACCCGCCTCACCCCTCTCGCCCGTCGGGACCGAGACCGACCCCGCCCGCCAGCACCTCGCCCTCGCGCAGACCGCGCTGCTCTCCGCCCTCGTCGCGGGAACCCCCGTGCCCGAGGGGTTCGACCGCGTACGGCTCGGAGTGCAGGCGCGGGCGCTGGCCGCCAAGCGAGCCGATGTCGTGGCGAAGGTCGCGGCGGAGCTGCCGGAGATCCTGGCGGCGGCATACCGGCCCGCGTTCCTCGCGTACGCACAGGGGCATCCGATGGCCGGCGGCTATCGGCGCGACGCCCTGGACTTCGCCGAGTACCTGCTCCTGGCGGGCCCGGAGGATGCGGAGACCCGGCGGCGGCTGCGCCACTGGTGGCTGGAGCGCTCGGGTCCGGCCCCGTTGTCGGGGCACCCCGCGGCCCGCTTCGCCCGCGCCACCCGCCGGGTGCTGCTGCGCCGCTGAGTACGCGCACTGCGACCGCGCAGGATCACTGCGAAGTGTGCGCGGGTTAACACGGGCGTCCGTGAAGGTGATGTGCGCGCCCTGTTTCACCGTCTTTGAGACGGTCTGACGTGCGACCGAACCACCACATCCGACACTTTCCTCGCACCCCGCAACCCTGTCCTCCTGTACGGCAGTTGGCGCGGCACCCGCAGTAGCATGCCAATCTGCACGCGGAACGCACTTATGTGTGGTGCCGCAACAGGAGGCACCATGCGATCCATCAACCGCACCGGATTGGTCAGTGGAACAGGGCTCATCGTCACGGTCCTCACGGCCACCGTGGCAGCACTGGCCTTCCCGATCTGGTCGTACGCGGACCGCTCCGGAACCGGCCTGGCCACCTTGAACGCCGAGACCGTGTCGACGCAGTTCGGTCCGTTGTCGGCGCAGGACCGGGACTTCATCACCAAGGTCCGGCTGGCCGGGCTGTGGGAGCTGCCCGCGGGTCAGCAGGCCGAGGAGCGCGGCACCACCCAGGCCGTACGGACCGCCGGGGAGCACCTCATCGCGGGCCACGCCTTCCTCGACGCCCGCGTCCGCAACGTCGCGGCGCGCCTCGGCCTCGAACTGCCCAACCAGCCGACCGACCAGCAGCGCCAGTGGCTGACCACGCTCGACGAGGCACAGGGCGTGACGTACGACCGCGAGTTCGCGAACATCCTCCGGGCGGCCCACGGCAAGGTCTTCGCGCTCGTCGCCCAGGTCCGCGCGAACACCCGCAACTCCCTGGTGCGCGACCTCGCCGACGATGCGAACACCACCGTGCTCGACCACATCAAGGTCCTGGAAGCCACCGGATACGTCGACTTCGACGCCCTCGCCCAGGACGCGGCCACCGCCGCCCCGCCCCCCATCACCAACTCCCCGGCCCCGCCCAACCCCACGCAGTCCCCGAACTCACCGATCCCGGTGGTCCCGTCGCCGGGCTACACCCTCCCCCCGGCCGTCTCACGCGACGAAACGTCCTCAAGTCCCTAGGTCGGGTCCGGCCGCACGGGCGGAAAGCGGAGCATCACATACCCGCAACGCTCCGTCCATCATGTGAATAAGCCATGGCGCTCGCCCGGTCCATCGCATAGAAAAATGCCATGCTCTGGGTACTTCTCCTGCTCCTGGCCTGGGCCGCGGCCGGCACCGCCTGCATACGCCTGTGCCTGGCGGCCCTCCGCACGGCGGCCTTCGACGCGAAGGCGGCCCGCGCTCACAGCCTCACGCTGTACGAGGCGGCGTTCCTGTCCGGCGGCCCTGCCCGGGTCGCCGAGCTGACCCTGGTGTCGATGGCCCGCCAGCGCCGACTGCTGCTCGCGCACACCGGGTGGGCGACCGTCGTGGACCCGCGTGGGCACGACGAGATGGAGCGCTCGGTGATCGGAGCGATCGGCCCGGAGGGGCAGTCCCGGATAGCGCCCGTGCGGGCGACCGCGGCCGCCGCGGATTCCGTACACCGCCTCGCCGACCGCCTCGTCGCCGCGGGCCTCGCCGTGCCGGACGGGGAGCGCGGCACCGTCGCCGCCGCCGTCCGCCAGGTCCAGGCCGCGGCGGCAGCGGTCCTGGTCCTGGGCGCCGTGGCCCTGCTGATGCCCTCCCAGGTTCCGGCGAGCGAGTACGAGGTGCCGGTGGCCGTCTGGTTCGCGCTGCCTTTCACCCTCACGCTGAGCTGCCTCGCGATCGCCCGTATCGAGGTGCACCCCTACTCGCGCTGGGCGTCCCCGGCCGGGCAACGCCTGCTCGGCACCCTCGCGCGGCACCCGGACAGTACGGGCGACGACCGTACGTACCTCACCTCCGTCGCCGTCCGCGGCATCCGCGCGATCGGCGAGCCTGACTTGCGCGCAGCCTTCACCCACCGCGACCGAAACCCGGAACGAAGGGGCTGACAGGCGCGCCGGGGGGCGCATCGGGGTCATTGGAGCCGACACTGCGGCCCGGTCCTTTACTTCACCAACCGTCGAACGAAACATCCCCTTTGTCGCTGCCGTGCGCTGAAGGGATACGCGATGAGAGCTGCCGTCCTCTACGGAACCGCAGGATCCTTGCTCCTGTCCGCCCTCGTCACCGTCCCCGCGGGCGGCGAACCGCGCTGGCCCGGCGATCTCGGCTCCGGGGCCGACACGCGCGGCACCGCAGTAGCCGCCGAGCGCGCCGCGGCCGCCGGCGTCCGCTTCGGCACCTGCTCCAAGGCGGAGGACCTCCCTGACAACGTCCGGTGCGGCACGGTCACCGTGCCCCTCGACTACGCGCACCCCGACGGCAAGCAGATCAAGCTGACCGTCAGCCGTGTGAAGGCCACCGGCAAGGACGCGAAGAACTCGAAGCGGAAGGTCCCGCGCCAGGGCGCCCTGGTCTACAACCCCGGCGGCCCGGGCGCCTCCAGCATGTACTTCCCGCTGATCGGGTTCCTCCCCGAGTGGAAGCCCCTCTCGGCGGCGTACGACCTCGTCGGCTACGCCCCGCGCGGAGTGGGCCGCAGCGCCCCGCTGTCCTGCCAGGACCCGAAGCAGCTCGGGAAGGGGCCCACGCAGTCGCCGACGTTCCCTTCGGAGTCATACAAGAAGGAGCGCATCGCGGAGGCGAAGGCGTACGCGCGCGGCTGTGTCGAGCGCTCCGGCAAGGCCGTCCAGCACTACACCTCGCTCAACAACGCGCGTGACCTCGACGTGCTGCGGGCCGCGCTCGGCGAGCGGCGGCTGACCTTCATGGGCGCTTCGTACGGCACGTACTTCGGTGCCCTGTACGCGACGCTCTTCCCCTCCCACGTGCGCCGGATGGTCTTCGACTCGGCGGTGAACCCCGACCCGGACCAGATCTGGTACCAGAACAACCTCGACCAGTCGGCCGCGTTCGAGATCCGCTGGGCGGACTTCCGGGCCTGGATCGCCCGGCACGACGGCGTGTACGGGCTCGGCACCACGCCCGAAGAGGTACTGCACAGCTACGAGAAGGCGCGGGCGCAGCTGGCCGCCTCACCCGCGGGCGGCAAGGTGGGGCCCGGGCAGCTGCAGGGCGCGTTCCTCCAGGCCGGGTACTACGACGACTACTGGCCCTACCGCGCCCAGGCCCTGTCCGCGTATCTGAAGGGGGACCCGAAGCCGCTGATCGAGCAGGCGGGACCGTATCCGGAGGCGGCCGCCGAGCAGGAGAACGGCAACGCGGTCTACACGGCCGTCGAGTGCAACGACGCGCCCTGGCCGACCGACTGGCGCACCTGGGACCGCGACAACACGCGCCTCGCGCGCAAGGCGCCGTTCGAGACCTGGGACAACGTGTGGATGAACCTGCCGTGCGCGTACTGGCCCGTGCCGCGGCAACAGCCCCTGGACGTGCGGACACTGCCCGGCGCGCTGCCGCCCACCCTGATCCTGGCGGCCGAGCGGGACGCGGCGACACCGTACGAGGGTGCGGTGGCGCTGCAGCGGCGACTGTCCGGCTCGGTGCTTGTGACCGAGAACGGCGCCGGGACGCACGGGATCGGCGGCGGTCCCAACAAGTGTGTCAACGGCTACCTGGACGCCTATCTCCTTGAGGGCAGGCTCCCGGTGCGGCGCGCGGCGTGCGCGCCGCACGCGGAGCCGAAGCCGGTAGCGCCGGGCAGTCGTTCGAAGGACCTGGAGAAGGACCTCGAGAAGGACGTCAAGAAGGCCTCCTGAAATCGTCCGGCGCTCCCGGTCCGCTCAGGCGAGGCCCGCGACCAGCTCGGAGATGTCCTTGCGGCGGCCGGTGTAGAAGGGGACCTCTTCGCGGACGTGCATCCGGGCCTCGGAGGCGCGCAGGAGGCGCATGAGGTCGACGATGCGGTACAGCTCGTCGGCCTCGAAGGCGAGGATCCACTCGTAGTCGCCGAGGGAGAACGAGGCGACCGTGTTGGCGCGCACGTCCGGGTAGCCGCGGGCCATCTTGCCGTGGTCGGCGAGCATGCGGCGACGGTCCTCGTCGGGCAGCAGATACCAGTCGTAGGAGCGCACGAACGGGTAGACGCTGACGTAGTCGCGCGGGTTCTCGTCGGCGAGGAAGGCCGGGATGTGCGAGCGGTTGAACTCGGCGGGGCGGTGCAGCGCCATGTTCGACCAGACCGGCTCCAGGGCGCGGCCCAGCCTGGTGCGGCGGAAGAGGTTGTACGCCTCCTGCAGCTGGTCGGCGGTCTCGGCGTGCCACCAGATCATGAGATCGGCGTCGGCGCGCAGCCCCGACACGTCGTACGTGCCGCGGATGGTCACGTCCTTCGCGGAGAGCTGGTCGAAGAGCTCCTGGACCTCGTCGGCGTAACCGGCCCGGTCCTCAGGCAGCACGTCCTTCAGCTTGAAAACGGACCACAGGGTGTAGCGGATGACCTCGTTGAGGTCCTTGGCCTTCTTGCCGGCGTTCGGAATCTTGGCGGGGGCGTCGTCACTCATGGGGCTATTCTCCCGCGCCGCCGTGCAGGCTCTGCACCGGGTTCGTGATCAGCGCGTCCAGTCCGCCGCGGTCGCCGCCGAGCCGGTCCACGGCGGCGTACGCGCTCGCGATGCAGGCGGGGATGCCGACCCCGTCGTAGGCCGCGCCGCAGACGGCGAGTCCCGGCAGCTTGCCGACGTGGTCGCGGATGCGGGCCACGCGGGCGTGGTGCCCGACGGGGTACTGCGGCAGCCCGTCGTCCCAGCGCGTGACGCGGGTCGCGACCGGCGCGGCGTCCAGGCCGGTGGCCTCGCGCAGGTCGTGCCGGGACGCGTCCACGAGCTCGCCGTCCTCCCGTCCGAGCACCTCCGTCTCGCCATAGCGCCCCACGGAGGTCCGCAGGACGAGCAGGTCGGGGTTCTCGTCGGCGATCCAGCCCCATTTCCGGGAGGCGAAGGTGGCGGCCTTGATGGTGTGCCCGTCAACAGGCGGCACGAGAAAACCGCTCCCTTCGGGGAGGGTGATTTCGCTGCTCCGGTAGGCGAGGGTGATCAGCGCCATGGAGGCGTACTCCACGGTGGCCAGCTCGGCCGCGGCGGCGGGCGCCTCGGCGCGCAGCAGGGCGGCGGCAGCGGGGGCGGGCAACGCGAGGACCACGGCGTCGGCCAGGAGGACCTGACCTCCGGCGACGATCCGCCAGCCGCTGTGTGCCTCCCGGCGCAGCTCCGTCACCGGTGCCCCGGTGACGATCTCGGCGCCCCGCGCGCGGACGGACTCCGCGACCGCGAGCGGCAGTTGGCCGATGCCTCCCCTGATGCCCATGAAGACCGGTCCCGCCTGCTGGTTCCGGGCGGCCTTGGCCTGGATCTCGCGGACGGCCTCCGTCAGGGAGTCGTGGGTCCGGGCCGCCTCGAAGAGCTGGGGAACCGCGGAGCGCAGGGAGATGCGGTAGGCGTCGCCCGCGTAGACACCACCCAGGAGGGGCTCGACCAGGCGGTCGACCACTTCGCGGCCGAGGCGGGCGGCCACGAACTCCCCCACCGCCACGTCGTCGCCGACCTCCGTGCGGGGCAGCTCGGCATCCCGCTCGATACGCCGCAGGCCCTCGTCGGAGAGGACGCCGGAGAGGGCGGAGGCGGTGCCGGGGACGCCCATGACATGCCCCTTGGGCATGGGGCTCAGGGCGCCGCGGGTCCAGAGCGAGGCCGTCGCGGTGGCGGGCGGCTGGAGATGGTCCGCGAGCCCCACCTCGCGGGCGAGGGTGACCCCCTCGGGGCGGCGCGCGAGCATCGACTCCGCGCCCAGATCGACACGCGCGCCCGCGATCTCGCCGGGCAGCAGCTTGCCGCCGACGCGGTCCGAGGCCTCCAGGACGGTCACGCGCACGCCTCGGTCCAGCAATCGGTGGGCGGCGGCCAGCCCCGCGATCCCGCCCCCGATGACAACGACGTGTCCCGTACCCGTACGGGTGTCCTGTGCGCGCATGCCTCCACTTTCGCAGACCGCACTGACACCCCCAGCAGTCCCCCGTCAGTCCGCCGGTGTCCTCCACGAGTCCTGACCGTGACCGCATCGGGATCGGATCCGTCCAACGTCAGGGCCCTTCCGCGCGTCGAAGGAGCGACAGTCGTCACGACCCTCGGGGGATGCCCACATGCGCACACGAAGCTCCGTACGACCGGTTCAGGTCCTGGCCGGGATCCTGCTCACCGCCGCGCTCGCGCTGACGGGCTGCAGCGGCGGTGCCGATGACTCGGGCGCCAGCTCCTTCGGCGCAGACGACAAGGCCGCGGCTCCGTCCGTCGCGAACGAGGCCGGCGGCGGCGCGGACAGCAGCAAGAGCGGGGCCCAGGCCCCGACGAAGGCCCCGGACCTCTCCGCGAACCGGATCATCCGCACCGCCTCCCTGACCGTGCAGGTCAAGGACGTGCCCGATGCCCTGGACCAGGCCCGCACCTCCGCCACGAACGCGGGCGGCTTCGTCGGCGACGAAACCACCACCCGGGACGAGGAGGGCAACGAGCGCACCCGTGTAGTCCTGCGCGTGCCCACCGAGCAGTACGACGAGGTGCTCGCCGACATGGAAGGCACCGGCAAGCTCCTGGAACGTACGGCCAAGGCGCAGGACGTCACGGACCAGGTCGTCGACGTGGAGAGCCGCATCAAGACGCAGCGGGCCAGCGTGGCCCGGATCCGCGAGCTGATGGACCAGGCCACCAAGCTCAGCGATGTGGTCACCCTGGAGGGCGAGTTGAGCACCCGGCAGGCCGACCTGGAGTCGCTGCTCGCCCAACAGGCCTCCCTGGCGGACCGCACCAGCCTGGCCACCATCACCCTGACCCTCTCCGAGACCCCGGTGAAGCAGGCGGAGAAGGACGACGATCCGGGCTTCGTCGACGCGCTCACGGGCGGCTGGAGCGCGTTCGTCACGATGCTGCGCTGGATCGCCGTGGCGTTCGGCGCGATCCTCCCGTTCGCGGCGGGCGCCGCGCTGCTCCTCGCGCTGTGGGTGCTGTGGGTACGTCTCCTGCGCACCCGGCTGCCGCGCCGCCCGGCCCCGGCGGCGGCCTCCGCGGCCGGCACGCTGCCGGTCGCCCCGTCCGTCCGGGAGCGCGAGGAGGGGCGCGAACAGGACTGAAATGCCGCGTCCCCGTAGCGTGTTCGTATGAGCATGAACCGTACGAGCGGTACCACCGGCGGGGCGAAAGAGCGACTGGTCGTGATCGGCGGTGACGCGGCGGGCATGTCCGCCGCGTCGCAGGCGCGCCGGCTGCGGGGGCCGGACGAGCTGGAGATCGTGGCGTTCGAACGGGGGCACTTCACCTCGTACTCGGCCTGCGGCATCCCGTACTGGGTGGGCGGTGACGTCGCCGAGCGTGACGAACTGATCGCGCGGACGCCCGAGGAGCACCGGGAGCGCGACATCGACCTGCGGATGCGTACGGAGGTCACGGAGATCGACGTCGCGGGCGCCCGGGTCCGCTCCCTCGACCTCGAATCGGGGGCCGAGGAGTGGACGCCGTACGACAAACTCGTGATCGCGACCGGCGCGCGCCCGATCCGTCCCGACCTGCCCGGCGCCGACGCGCCGGGCGTGCACGGCGTGCAGACCCTGGACGACGGACAGGCGCTCCTCGACACGCTGGCCGGGACGGAGGGCCGCCACGCGGTGGTCGTCGGGGCGGGCTACATCGGCGTGGAGATGGCGGAGGCGCTGATCAACCGCGGGTACGAGGTGACGGTCGTCAACCGCGGCAAGGAGCCGATGTCCACGCTCGACCCCGACATGGGCCGGATCGTGCACACGGCCATGGAGGGCCTGGGCATCACCATGGTGAACGACGCCAAGGTCACCAAGGTGCTCACCGGCGAGGACGGGCGGGTACGGGCGATCGCGACGGAGGACGCGGAGTATCCGGCGGACGTGGTCGTGCTCGGCATCGGCGTACGCCCCGAGACGACGCTCGCCCGGGCCGCCGGGCTGCCCCTCGGGGATCACGGCGGGCTGTTGACCGACCTGGCGATGCGGGTGCGCGGGCACGAGGACATCTGGGCGGGCGGCGACTGCGTCGAGGTGCTCGACCTGGTGTCGGGGCGCGAACGGCACATCGCACTGGGCACGCACGCCAACAAGCACGGGCAGATCATCGGCACCAATGTCGGCGGCGGATACGGCACCTTCCCCGGCGTCGTCGGCACAGCGGTGAGCAAGGTCTGCGACCTGGAGATCGCCCGCACCGGGCTGCGCGAGAAGGACGCGCGCAGGGCCGGCCTGCAGTTCGAGACCGTCATCATCGAGTCGACGAACCGCGCGGGCTACTACCCCGGCGCGGACCTCATGACCGTGAAAATGCTCGCCGAGCGCCGCACCGGACGGCTGCTCGGCGTGCAGATCGTCGGACGGGAGGGCGCCGCGAAGCGCGTCGACATCGCCGCGGTGGCGCTGACGGCGGGCATGACCGTGGAGCAGATGACAGCTCTTGACCTGGGCTACGCGCCGCCCTTCTCACCGGTGTGGGACCCCATCCTGGTGGCGGCGCGCAAGGCGGTCGCGGCGGTACGCACGCGTGGCGCGTGATCCCACGGCCCCTTCCCCAGGGGCTCGCGCTACGCCGTCTCGTGCCCGGGCACCGTCGACCCGTTGCCGTTGATCCGGTCTATGGCCTGTCGGGCCTGCTCGGCGGGCGGCCGCCCTGGCAGCGAGGAGACGGAGGCCGCGGAGGCGACGGCCGCTGGCTGCGCCGTGGGCGGTTTCGCGTGCGTGGCCGCGGCCCGGGCGGAACGCAGCCGGTGGCTGACGGCCTCGTCGAGGGTCACCGGACGCTGCATCCGGGCCGCGAGCCGGCCGGCCTCCTGGCCGAGCGCGGCAACATCTTCCCAGGGCAGGTGCAGCACCAGGGCGATCTCCGCCTCGCCGTCGGGCAGGGCATGGATCGGAGGGTTAACTCGGTCGTTCATCGCCTGTGTCCTCACGTCTTCCTCGCGCGACGTCTTCGTCGCGTTTCGGGCGGTTGAGGAGACATACGCACGGGGCTGCGGAGGTGTTCAGCGCTGTCGGGGCGCATTGCCCCGGCCACACCAACGCGCCCCCGCCGACGCGCGGATTCCCCCGCCCCATCGGGGGCAGTGATTCCTTGTGGTCATCCCCGTCCATGACGTGAACCCGGTACGGCGCACGCCCTATGTGACGTACGCGCTGATCGCCGCCAACGTGCTCGTCTTCCTCGTCACACCAGGCACAGCCGGTTCCGTGTCGGGTGACAACGGCCTGTCGCAGCTCTGCCATCTGCAGGCGTTCCTGGACCACTACGCCGTGGTGCCGCAGGAGTTGATCCACCACCGGATGCCCGGCCTTGTGCCCACCGGCGAGACCGGCGTCGGCCCGCAGGGCACTGGCTGTGTGGTGGCCCCGCCGGACTACGACAAGTCACCGGCGCTGTCGGTGTTGACGGCGATGTTCCTGCACGGCAGTTGGCTGCACCTGCTGGGCAACATGCTGTTTCTGCTGATCTTCGGCAACAACATCGAGGACCGCCTGGGACATCTGCGGTTCACACTGTTCTACGTGGTCTGCGGCTACGCGGCGGCGTACGGCTTCGCGTACCTGAACGGCGACTCGGGCGACCCGCTGATCGGCGCCTCCGGAGCGATCGCCGGGGTGCTGGGCGCGTACCTGGCGCTCTATCCGAAGGCCAGGGTGTGGGTCCTGGTCCCGTTCCTGGTCTTCCTGCCGCTGCGGCTACCCGCGTGGATGGTGCTGGGCTTCTGGTTCGCGCTCCAGGCTGTGTACTCGTCGGGCGAGGGAGTCTCCGACGCCGGAACAGTGGCGTACGCGGCGCACGTGGTCGGCTTCCTCGCCGGGATGCTGCTGGCCTGGCCGCTGCGCGCCGGCACCCCGGCCCCGCCGGAGCCGCGCCGCCTGCTGTGGGGCAGACAGGCGCGGCACATCTAGGTTCTCAGCGCGCAGTGTGCGTGTGCACGTACTCCACGAGGCGGGTCAGCGCGTCCGGGTCGGTGTTCGGCGGGACGCCATGGCCGAGGTTGAAGACATGGCCTTCGAGACCCGCGGCCGCGTCCAGCACCTCGCGGGTCTTCGTCTCCACGGCCTCCGTCGAGGAGAACAGGACGGCAGGGTCGAGGTTGCCCTGAAGGGCCTTGCCGGGTCCGACGCGCGTGGCAGCCACGTCGAGGGGGACACGCCAGTCGACGCCGACGACGTCCGCGCCCGCCTCGCCCATGAGGCCGAGCAGCTCACCGGTGCCGACGCCGAAGTGGATGCGCGGAACGCCGTACGACGCCACCGCCTCGAAGACCTTCGTGGACGCCGGCATCACCGAGCGCCGGTAGTCGGCGGGTGCCAGGGCGCCGACCCAGGAGTCGAAGAGCTGGACGGCACTGGCGCCCGCCTCGATCTGCACCTTCAGGAAGGCGGAGGTGATCTCGGCGAGACGGTCGAGCAGGTCGGTCCACAGCTGCGGGTCGCCGTACATGAGCGCCTTGGTGTGCTCGTGGTTCTTGGACGGTCCGCCCTCCACGAGGTAACTCGCGAGGGTGAAGGGCGCGCCCGCGAAACCGATGAGGGGGGTCGAGCCGAGCTCCGCCGTGAGCAGACCGATCGCCTCGGTGACGTACCACACGTCCTCGGGGGTCAGATCGCGCAGCTGGGCCAGGTCGGCGCGGGTGCGGATCGGCTTCTCGACGACCGGGCCGACGCCCGGCTTGATGTCGAGGTCGATGCCGATGGCCTTCAGGGGTACGACGATGTCGCTGAAGTAGATCGCCGCGTCGACGTTGTGTCGGCGCACCGGCTGGAGGGTGATCTCGGCGACCAGGTCGGGGCGCATGCAGGAGTCGAGCATGGCGATGCCCTCGCGCACCTTGAGGTACTCGGGCAGCGAGCGGCCGGCCTGCCGCATGAACCACACCGGCGTGTGCGGCACGGGTTCGCGCCTGCACGCCTTGAGGAAGGCGGATTCGTCGGTGGCTCGCGGCTGCTGCCCGTCCGGGCGGTCGTTGGCACTCACGACGGAAAGTCTCGCACGCCCGGCCGACAGCCAAGTCCCGGCCACCCGGTCCCGGACAGGCCTCGAGAGCCCCGTGGAGCCCCCGGCAGCGGCGCTCACGAAGGCGTGTTCGTGCGGCGCGATCCGGACAGTGGTCCCACGCACGGGTGTCTGTCCCTGCGCGAAGGCTCCGTTCCCCTTAATCTTCCCCGCATGGCTGCGGCTCAGGGACGACTGTCGGACGGCGCTGGCGGAATGGACGACTCGAAGGAGGGGAACCGAGATGCGATGGCGACGGCTCCGCCGCCCTTCCGGGCCGCCGTCGACGCGCTGAAGGGCGCGCGGCTGCGGCCGGAGATCGAGATCGACCCGACGCCTGCGCCGAAGCGTCTGGCCCCCTACGCGCACGCGCTGGAAGCGGCGGTTGTCGCCGCCGACGAGGATCTGGCCGACGGCCGCCTGGTGCTGCTGCACGACCCCGCGGGGCACGACGCCTGGCAGGGCACCTTCCGCCTGGTGACCCTGGTCCGGGCGGAGCTGGAGCCAGAGATGGCCGCCGACCCGCTGCTTCCCGACGTCTGCTGGTCGTGGCTGACCGGCGCGCTCCAGGCCCGCGGTCTGTCGTACGGGGAACCGAGCGGCACCGTCACGCGCGCGAGTTCGCACTACTTCGGCGGCCTCGCGGAGCGCCCTGCCGCCTCCCAGATCGAGATCCGGGCGTCCTGGACGCCGCGGGAGGGCATGGGCGGCGTGCCGGACGCGGCCGCGCATCTCGCCGCCTGGTGCGATCTGCTGTGCCAGGTCGCCGGGCTGCCGCCGGTGACACCGGGCGAGACGTCGGTGGTCAGCCTGCCGCAGCGCCGGGGGCCGCAGTCCCGCTGAGTACACGGTCCGGTTCATAGCACGGTCCGGTTCGGCGCACCGTCCTGCTTGCGTGCACGGTCCGGTTCAGCGTGTGGTCCCGATCCGTGCACGGTCCGGTTCAGCGTGTGGTCCTGATCCGCGCACGGTCCGGGTCAACGTGTGGTCCCGATCCGCGCACAGTTCACGATGCTTCTTTGTCGATACGCCCACTTTCGGACGCGTATTGACGAGGAATGACGCCGAGCGACTCGGTTCGATCTTCGGATGATCGATCGCGTGTCCGAATTGCACGGATTGTTACTCACCAAATCGTGATCATTCTCTAAAGGCGGACGGGTTTGATGCCGAAGACGTCTGTGACCTTGAAAGCACGGTTCGTCCCGGCTTCATCCCCACAGCCGGTACCGTCCCGCACCCCCAGGAGGCCTGGTGTCCGTTCTCCTCGAGCAGCCCGCAAGCCTGGTCGCCTACCGCCCGAACAAGCCGACTGCCATGGTGGTCGTGGCCGACCCCCGGGTCCGCTCCACCGTCACCCGCCATCTGTGGGCGCTCGGAGTGCGCGACGTCATCGAGGCGTCGTCGATCGCGGAGGCCCGTCCCAGAATCGGCAATCCACGCGACATCTGCGTCGCCGATGTCCATCTGCCCGACGGCAGCGGGCTCACCCTGCTGTCCGAGACCCGTGCGGCGGGCTGGCCCAACGGCCTCGCCCTCTCCGCCGCCGATGACATCGGCGCCGTACGCAACGCCCTCGCGGGCGGCGTCAAGGGCTACGTCGTCACCGGCACCCGTAACAACGTCGGGCTCCCCACCCGGCCCGGCGTCGCGCCGATCGGTTCGGCCGCCGCCCGGATGCACCGCCGCCCCCCGGGTTCCCCGAGCCACCCGGGCGGCTACCGCGAGCTCTCCGGACGCGAGGTCGAGGTGCTTCGGCTGGTCGCGGAGGGCCAGTCGAACAAGGCCATCGGCGTCTCGATGGGCCTGTCCGCACTGACCGTCAAGAGCCACCTCGCCCGTATCGCCCGCAAACTCGGCACGGGCGACCGCGCCGGGATGGTGGCGGTGGCCCTGCGCACGGGAATCATCCACTGACCCACACCGCTCACCACTGAACCGGAGCTTTCCCTCCCCTGGCCGGTTCACGACCCCGGCGCCCCCCCCCTGGACAAAAGACGGCGGGGGCGTGCACCACGGGGGCAAAGCGCTCCCGTGGGAGCAGATAACCGCGGGCGCCGCGGCGGCGCCCCGGGCGGAGGGGGGGCCCGCGCCCCCGTTAAACACCCACTCCCCCAACCCCCACACCAATCAACGGTTGATTCCCCCCCCCTGGCGGTATAACCACCCCGCCCCCCCCCTACTGGACATCAGTCGGCGGGCGCTTCCACGACTGGCTCAACGCGATCCGGTGGAACCAGATCTCCTCGTACGCCGCTTCGGCGCCCTTCTCGTACGGGATCCCGGCGGTCGATCGGGGTATGCGATACGTGGCGCAGCCGCCGGAATCCGGGACTCCACGGTGGTCAGGAGCCCTCGGCCGAGGCGACACTCCGCGGCCGGGCAGGGGTCGTGGGAGCCCGATCGCGGCACGCCGGGGACACCCGACAAGAAGCACCTGGCGGACATGAGATCCACTTGAGCAGCGTTTTCGCAGGTAAACCGACCAATGACTGGAAGATGCAGGTCAGCCGCTCGAACATCCCGATACCCTTGACACGTGACCGACGCCCAAGAGACCGCAGAAGACAGCTCACTGCGAACCACCGGAGGCGCCCCTCCGGACGACGTCGAACCGGCGCCGATCCCTTTGCTTGAGCCCCGCGACGGCATTCCGCCCGTCGTCGCCGACGATGCCTCGCTCGCCGAGGTGATCGCCGCTTTCGCCGCCGGATCCGGCCCCGTCGCCGTCGACGCCGAACGTGCGTCCGGATACCGGTACGGTCAGCGCGCCTACCTGGTACAACTGCGCCGCGAGGGCGCCGGCACCGCACTGATCGATCCCGTGGCCTGTCCTGATCTGTCCGGCTTCGGCGAGGCTATCTCCGGTGTGGAGTGGGTGCTGCACGCCGCCACCCAGGACCTGCCGTGTCTCCGCGAGATAGGCATGATCCCCTCCCGTCTCTTCGACACCGAGCTGGCCGGCCGGCTCGCCGGGTTCCCCCGGGTGGGCCTCGGCGCCATGGTCGAGAGCGTGCTCGGCTTCGTACTGGAGAAGGGGCATTCCGCGGTCGACTGGTCGACACGTCCGCTGCCGGACCCGTGGCTGCGGTATGCCGCCCTGGACGTGGAGCTCCTTGTCGACCTGCGCGACGCGCTGGAGAAGGAGCTGGACCGGCAGGGCAAGCTGGAGTGGGCCTGGCAGGAGTTCGACGCGATCGCCCAGGCCGATCCCGCACCGCCGCGCAAGGATCCCTGGCGCCGTACGTCCGGGATGCACAAGGTGCGCCGGCGTCGGCAGATGGCGGTCGTACGGGAGCTGTGGGAGACCCGGGACCGGGTCGCGCAGCGCCGGGACATCTCGCCGGGCAAGGTGCTCGGGGACGCGGCGATCGTCGAGGCCGCGCTGGCCCTGCCCGCCAATGTGCACGCCCTGGCCGCACTGAACGGCTTCGGGCACCGCATGGGACGCCGTCAGCTGGATCAGTGGCAGGCAGCCGTCGATCGCGCGAAGGAGCTGCCGGACTCCGAGCTGCCGCAGCCTGGCCAGCCGGTGACCGGCCCCCCGCCGCCGCGCGCCTGGGCCGACAAGGACCCGGCCGCCGCGGCCCGGCTCTCCGCCGCGCGCGCCGAGGTGTCGGCGCTCGCCGAGCAGCTGAACATGCCCCAGGAGAACCTGATCACTCCGGACACCGTGCGGCGGGTGTGCTGGGAGCCGCCGGCGGTGCCGGACGCGGAGTCCGTGGCCGCGGCGCTCGCCGGCTTCGGGGCGCGGCCCTGGCAGGTCGAGCAGGTCACCCCGGTGCTCGTGGCGGCGCTCACTCCGGCCAAGGCCTGACGGCTTCGGCAAGAGGACGGTCAAGGTCGGGCGTGGGACCCACCCGCGCCGGCCCGGATCGTCTCCGGCCCGAACGGCGACACACCGCGACGTCGAGATCGCGCCAAGATCATCGGGCGAAGGCGGAGCGATGGAGGGTGCGGAAGTCGGTGTAGACCGTGACGTCCCGGGCTCGTCGGCACCCCGCACGCGCCCGTCCCGGATGTGACCTTCACCGCTCCCGCCTCCGGGACTGGGCAGCATGGTTACCCGCAAGTAGCATGAGGGGTGAGCGCGCGCTCAGGGCGTGTGTGTCGCGCAGCAGTGCCATCCCGCATCTGGAGGAGAGCCATCGTGCCTCGTACCGTCAGGGACGTCGTCTTCGTCGACGGCGTCCGCACCCCGTTCGGCAAGGCGGGCCCGAAGGGCATCTACCACGAGACCCGCGCGGATGATCTCGTCGTGAAGGCCATCCGGGAGCTGCTGCGCCGCAACCCCGGGCTCGACCCCAAGAAAATCGACGAGGTCGCCATCGCCGCGACCACGCAGATCGGTGACCAGGGTCTGACCCTCGGCCGTACGGCCGGCATCCTCGCCGGGCTCCCCCAGTCGGTCCCGGGCTATTCCATCGACCGCATGTGTGCGGGCGCGCTGACCGCCGTCACCGCCACGGCCGGTTCGATCGCCTTCGGTGCGTACGACGCCGTCATCGCCGGTGGTGTCGAGCACATGGGCCGCCACCCGATGGGCGAGGGCGTGGACCCGAACCCGCGGTTCGTCAGCGAGAAGCTGGTCGACGAGTCCGCCCTGTTCATGGGCATGACCGCCGAGAACCTGCACGACCGCTACCCGCACATCACCAAGCTGCGCGCCGACGAGTACGCCGTGCGCTCGCAGGAGAAGGCCGCGAAGGCGTACGCCAACGGCAAGATCCAGCAGGACCTGGTGCCGATCTCGGTGCGCAACACCAACCCTGAGGTCGGTGAGACGGGCTGGGGCCTGGTCACCGCCGACGAGCCGATGCGCCCGGGGACCACCCTGGAGAACCTCTCCGGGCTCAAGACGCCGTTCCGTGTGCACGGCCGGGTCACCGCCGGTAACGCGGCCGGTCTGAACGACGGCGCCACCGCGTCGATCATCGCGTCCGAGGACTTCGCGCGCGAGAACAACCTGCCGGTCAGGATGCGCCTGGTCTCGTACGCCTTCGCGGGCGTCGAGCCCGAGGTGATGGGCTACGGCCCGATCCCGGCGACCGAGAAGGCCCTCGCCAAGGCCGGTCTGGCGATCGAGGACATCAACCTCTTCGAGATCAACGAGGCCTTCGCCATCCAGGTCCTCGCGTTCCTGGACCACTACGGCATCGCCGACGACGACGCGCGCGTCAACCAGTACGGCGGCGCCATCGCGTACGGCCACCCGCTGGCCTCCTCCGGCGTCCGTCTGATGACGCAGCTGGCCCGCCAGTTCGAGGAGCAGCCGGACGTCCGCTACGGCCTGACCACCATGTGCGTCGGCTTCGGCATGGGCGCGACGGTCATCTGGGAGAACCCGCACTTCGAGTCCGCCGGAGGCAGCAAGTGAGCACCGCTGAGCTTTTGAAGGGTGCGGCCGAGCTGTTCCCTGACGAGGTCGTGACCTCGGCGAACGTACGCCACCTCGACCTGCCGTTCGGCGCCGGGCGCTTCGCGCTCATCACGCTCGACAACGGCTTCGACCACACCAAGCCGACCACGTTCGGCCCCGCCTCGCTGGCGAAGCTCGACCTCGCCATCGACCAGGTGGAGGCGGAGGCCGCGGCCGGCGAGATCGTCGGTGTCGGCGTCACCGGCAAGCCGTTCATCTTCGCGGTCGGCGCGGACCTCAAGGGCGTGGAGCTGCTCAAGAACCACGACGACGCGCTTGCCATCGGCAAGGGCGGCCACGAGGTCTTCAAGCGGCTCGCGGCGCTGGCCGTCCCGACCTTCGCGTACTACAACGGCGCGGCGATGGGCGGTGGCGTCGAGGTCGGTCTGCACTGCGCGTACCGGACCGTCTCCAAGGCGCTCCCCGCGTTCTCACTCCCCGAGGTCTTCCTCGGTCTGGTCCCGGGCTGGGGCGGCTGCACGCTGCTCCCGAACCTGATCGGCGCCGAGCGCGCGGTGAGCGTCATCGTCGAGAACTCGCTCAACCAGAACAAGCAGCTCAGGGGCCAGCAGGTCTTCGACCTCGGCATCGCCGACGCCATCTTCGAGGGCGCCGACTTCCTGGAGCAGTCGCTGATCTGGACGGCGTCCGTCCTCAAGGGCGCCATCACGGTCGAGCGTCCGGAGATCGACCGCGGCGAGGCCTGGGACCGGGCCGTCGCCAAGGGTCGCTTCATCGCCGACAGCAAGGTGCACGGGACGGCGCCGGCCGCGTACCGCGCGCTGGAGATCATCGCCGGGGCCAAGGACGGTGACCTGCAGAAGGGTTACGACGCCGAGGACGTGGCGCTGGCCGACCTGATCATGGGCGGCGAACTGCGCTCCGGCATCTACGCCTTCAACCTGGTCCAGAAGCGCGGCAAGCGCCCGGCGGGCGCCCCGGACAAGTCCCTGGCCCGTCCGGTCACCAAGGTCGGTGTCGTGGGCGCGGGCCTGATGGCCTCGCAGCTCGCCCTGCTCTTCCTGCGCCGCCTGGAGGTGCCGGTCGTGCTGACCGACATCGACCAGGAGCGCGTCGACAAGGGTGTGGGCTACGTCCACGCCGAGATCGACAAGCTGCTGCTTAAGTCCCGGATCAACCAGGACAAGGCCAACCGCCTCAAGGCCCTGGTCACCGGTGTGCTGGACAAGGCCGAGGGCTTCTCCGACGCCGACTTCATCATCGAGGCCGTCTTCGAGGAGATCGGCGTCAAGCAGCAGGTGTTCGCGGAGGTCGAGGCGGTCGCTCCGGCGCACGCGATCCTCGCCACCAACACCTCCTCCCTCTCGGTGACGGAGATGGCGTCGAAGCTGAAGAACCCCGAGCGGGTTGTCGGCTTCCACTTCTTCAACCCGGTCGCGATCCTCCCGCTCCTGGAGATCGTCCGCGGCGAGCAGACGGACGACGCCTCCCTGGCCACGGCCTTCGGTGTCGCCAAGAAGCTGAAGAAGACCGCGGTGCTGGTGAAGGACGCCCCGGCGTTCGTCGTCAACCGCATCCTCACCCGGTTCATGGGCGAGATCCAGAACGTCATCGACGAGGGCACGTCGGTCGAGGTCGCGGAGAAGGCGGTGGAGCCCCTGGGCCTGCCGATGTCTCCCCTCGTCCTCCTCGAGCTGGTCGGCCCGGCCATCGGTCTGCACGTCTCGGAGACCCTCAACCGGGCCTTCCCGGACCGCTTCACGGTCTCCCCGAACCTCGCGGCCGTCGTCAAGGCGGGAAAGCGCGGCTTCTACGTGTACGGCAGCGGGAAGCCCGAGCTCGACCCCGAGGTCGCGGCGCTGCTGAAGCAGGGCGATGTCGTCCTGACCGAGGAGCAGGTCCGCGACCGCGTCCTCGGCGCCGTCGCCCAGGAGATCGGACTCATGCTCGACGAGGGTGTCGTCGCCGAGGCACAGGACATCGACCTCTGCCTGATCACGGGTGCGGGGTGGCCCTTCCACCTGGGCGGCATCACTCCGTACCTGGACCGTGAAGGTGTTTCGGAGCGGGTGAACGGGAAGCGGTTCCTGGCGCAGGGCGTGGCCAGCGTCCCCGCGTAAGCGGATCCCGTACGCAAGTGCCCGGCACGCCAACTGGTGTGCCGGGCACCGGTGTTTGCACCGCCCGCATCCGCCTGCTCTGCCGCCCCCCCCCTGCGCTGCCGACCACACCGAGCCGCGATCGGTCCATCTGTGGATGTTTTGTGATCGGAACACCCCTGGAGGGCGGTACCTTCATAGGTAATATCTCCACAGGATCTGACCAGACGTAGAACACATCTGATGGTTTCGATCTCACCATCGTCTCAAGTGTCCTGCGGAGGAGATTCCGTGGCGTCTACCCGCCGCAAACCCCGTCGTCGTGTGTGGCCCAAGATCAGACTGCTGCTCCTCGTGGGCGCGGTCGCCGCCGGCGCCACGGCGCTCTATCCCGTGTGGCGTGCGGCGAACCCGGAGCCCACCGAGCTCACCGTCCGGTACCGGACCGACACCCCGGCCAGCACCGGGGCGGCCAAGCCATGGCTGGAGGTCTTCAACACGTCCGAGAAGACCGTGTCCCTGAGCGATGTGACGCTGCGGTACTACTTCACGGCGGACGGAGCCTCAGAGTACGCGTTCAACTGCGTCCAGGCCGCTGTCGACTGCTCGGACATCTCCGGCACCTTCGACACACCGGACAGCCCCACCGACACCGCGGACCGCTACCTGGAGATCGGTTTCACCGCGGACGCGGGCACCCTGAAGCCCGGCGCGAACAGCCGGGGCATCGAGCTGCAGCTCTACCGCGTCGACCACAAGGACCTGGAACAGTCGAACGACCGCTCCTTCGACGCCGAGAAGACCAGCTACAAGGAGTCGAAGCTGGTGACCGCCTACAAGCGCGGCACGCTCGTCTGGGGGGAGGAGCCGGACGGCAACACCAAGGCGTCCACAGCGTCGGCGGGGGCCTCCGCCGCTTCCCGGCCGACCGTTCCGGCCGGGGTCCTCTTCGACAACTTCCACTACCGCGGCCCCGATGACCCGGCCCTCTCCCGGCACGGCTGGCTGGTCCGCACGAGCAAGGGCGGCCCCGGGATCGACGACACCTGGTCGGCCAAGGGCGTCAGCTTCCCGGCGGAGAAGGACGCACTGGGTGCCCAGGTGCTCCAGTTGCAGGCGACAACGGACGGCACCGAGGCCGGCACGCACCAGGCCAGCCTGGGCAGCACCGGTACCGAGTTCCGCGAGGGGACCTTCGCCGCCCGGATCCACTTCAGCGACAAGCCGACGTCCGGCGACAACGGGGACCACGTCAACCAGACCTTCTACGCCATCGGCGGCGAGGGCACGAAGTACAGCGAACTCGACAACGAGTACATGCCGAACGGCGGTTGGGGCGCGCCCGGGCCCAAGCTCGACACCACGAGCTGGTACAGCTACGAGAAGGGCGACCGTGTCACCAGCAAGCTGGAGGAGAGCCTCCAGGGCTGGCACACCGTGATGATCACGGTTGACGACGACGTGGTCACGTACCTTCTCGACGGCAAGAAGCTGTTCAGCAGCAGCGGAAAGTACGCCCCTCGTGCCGGCATGTCCGTGAACTTCAACACCTGGTTCGTGGACCTTCCGTTCAAGGGCGACCGTGTCTGGGACATGCAGGTCGACTGGCTGTACTACAACGCCGACGACATCGTCTCCGCGAAGGACGTCGGCACGGAGGTGAAGGAGTTCAGCGACAACGGCATGAACTACTTCAACACCGTTCCCGCGTCCTGAAAACCCTCCTTCCCGGCCCAACCGCCGAACACGCTCAGGAGCCCTGGTGAGCAAAGAGCCGTCCCTTCCCCGCACCCCCGCGCAACCGGTGAGCCGGCGCTCCGCACTCCGCATGGCCGGCACGGGAGGCCTTGTGACAGCCGGCGGCGCGCTGCTGGGCACCGTGCCGGCCCCACCCGCGGCGGCTGCCGCGTCGGTGGCCGCGGTGATCGGCGGACTCGGCACACCCCCGACGTACGCTCCGTCCGGGCGCCGTCCCAGACATCGCCGCGCCACCTGGTCCCAGCAGTTCCAGACCGGGCACGGCTGGACCGCCGCCGGCGCCGGCACCGCGTCGGCCGAAGCGAATGACACGTCGGTCTTCGTGCGCGGGACCCAGTCGGTCCGGGTCACCACCAACGGCACGAACAAGCAGTCGTACGTCCGTAAGACCGGTATGACCACCATGGACCTGACCGGCAAGATGATCAGGCTCGTGTTCCGGGTCGAAGACACGACGAACCTGTCGAAGCTGGCGTTCTACCTCGGCACCGGCTCCTTCGCGAACTACTTCTCCTGGACGTTCCACGCGCATTCCACGACGTCGGCGAATTACGTCCAGTCGGGAGAATGGGTGACGGTGCATCTCCAGTGGGCCGATGTGACCAGTGCGGCCGGAACCTTCTCGCTCTCCGCCGCCGGGGTCCCCTCCGCCAAGTCCGGCTTCACCGACATGTCGTTCGCCGTGTACGACAACGCGGGCGGCCCGGTGACCTACCGTCTGCAGGCTGTCGAGCTCATCCCGGACACCACCGCGGTCTTCCCGAAGGGCGCCGTCTCGATCACCTTCGACGACTCCCACCTGTCGATCCATGACCTGGCCCGGCCGGCCATGGACGCGTACGGCTTTCCCGGCACCAGCTACAACATCGCCGAGGCCGCGGGGACCAGCGACTACCTCAGCGTCGAGCAGATGCGGTCCCTCCAGGACTTCTCCGGCTGGGACATGGAGGGGCACGCCTACGCGATGGCCGCCCACACCGCCGACTACAGCAAGCTCACCGCGCAGGAAGTGGACACCGATCTGCGGCAGTTGCGGGAGTGGATGGTGGCCAACGGCTTCACGGGCGAGCATTTCGCTTATCCGCACGGCGCGTTCCAGAAGACGACGGACAGCGTTCCCGTGGACCTGATCGCCGGTCGGCACTTCACCACGGCGAGGTCGATCATCTCCGAGACGATCGAGTCGTTCGCCCCGGCGATGCCCTATCGCCTCAAGGCACTCACCGGCATCAACGACGGGTCGGGAATCGGCGGTACGACGCTGGCGAACCTGACGGCCGCGGGCGGCCGCCTCGACCGCTGCGCGAACAACGGTGACTGGCTCATCCTCTGCCTGCACAGGATCGTCGAAGGAACTCCGGCGGCGAGCACGGAGATCAGCCGGGCCGGACTGGCCACGCTCATGGCGGCGATCGCCGGCCGGGGCATCCCCGTCGTGACCGTGTCGGAAGCGATGGCCTACTACACCTGAGCGGCTATGCCGAAGGGGCGGGCCGCGCGGGGGTTTCCC
>NZ_JBHXMF010000087.1:13807-28702 GCF_042721055.1 Streptomyces sp. NPDC058470 | reverse complement strand
GGCCTGATCGGCCTCGTCCTCAAACGCCGGACGGGCTGAAAGATGCCGGACGGGCTGAGAGATCCTCCCCGGTCGGGGTTCCGGGGCTCTAGTCCGGCAGCATCGGATAGCTTCCCGTGTTTGTCGGGGCGTGTTCCGGGAGCCACAGGACGGCGACCGCACCCTCGGCGGGGACGTCGTCCGGGGCGCCGGGGGGCAGGACGTTGCGGAAGGTCAGCCGGGCGCCGAGGACTCGGGCCTGGCCGGCTGCGATGGTGAGGCCGAGGCCGTGGCCGTAGCCCGCGCGGTCGGGGCTGCCGGTGCGGAAGCGGCGGGGGCCGTCGACGAGGAGCGCGGCCGGGAAGCCGGGGCCGTGATCGCGTACGCGGATGACGCGGCCCTCGACGGTCACCTGGACGGGCGGCTTGCCGTGCCGGGCCGCGTTGGCGAGGAGGTTGAACAGGACGCGCTCCAGGCGGCGCGGGTCGGTCGTGACCTCCGACTCGTGCACGACGCGTACGTCGATGTCCGCGTCCTTGGCCGTCACCCGCCGCGACACGAACTCGCCGAGCAGGATGTCCTGCAACTCGGCCCGCTCGGAGGCGCCGTCGAGCCGCGCGACCTCCAGGACGTCCTCGACAAGGGTGCGCATGGCCTGGGCGCGGTCGCGGACGAGCTCGGTCGGCCGGCCCGGGGGCAGCAGTTCCGCCGCGGTCAGCAGCCCCGTCACCGGTGTACGCAGCTCGTGCGCGATGTCGGCGGTCACCCGGCGCTCGGCCTCGATGCGCTGCTGGAGCGTGTCCGCCATCGCGTCCACCGCCCGTGCCAGGTCGTCGGTCTCGTCGCGCAGGAACCCGCCGATGGAGTCCCCCACCCGGACCTCGGTGTCGCCCGAGGCGACCTGGTTCGCCGCGGCGGCGGCCTTGCGCAGCCGGTGCGACAACTGGCCGCCGATGAGTACGCCGAGCGCGCTGCCGCCGAAGACGACGGCGATCGAGCCGATGAGCAGCGCCTGGTCGAGGTCGGACATGACATCGCTGTTGCGGTCGGTGAAACCCGTGTGGAGCGAGAGGACGCGGCCGTCCTTGAGCGGTACGGCGGCCCAGATGTCGGGCACGCCGCTGGGGCCGTTGGACACGTAGGTCGCCCGCCGCCCCTGCGTGACCTTCTCCAGCAGGGCCGCCGGGATGGACGGGTCATCGACCTCGACCCCGAAGGCCAGCGTCCGCCCCGACTCGTACATGCGCTGTGCGACCTGGAGGCGCTCGTCCGCCAGATCGCGCGAGTTGTCGAGCATCGACACCTGCGCCGCGTTGTGCACGACCAGGCTCAGTGCGATCGCGACCAGCGCGCCGACGAGCGCGATCGCGGCGCTGAGCTTCCATCGGATGCCGGTGCGGATGCCAGTGCGGATGCCCATGCCCATGCCCGTGCCGTCGCTCGTTGCCCGGGCCGTTCTCTCCCGCACCCGGCGGCTGAATATGCCCCGCATACCCCTGCTCAGGCCTTCAACTTGTAGCCGAAGCCGCGGACCGTCTCGATCCGGTCCTGGCCGATCTTCGTACGCAGCCGCTGCACATGGACGTCGACGACGCGGGTGTCACCGCCCCAGCCGTAGTCCCACACGCGTTCGAGCAGTTTGTCGCGGCTCAGGACGGTGCCAGGCGCCGACGAGAACTCCAGGAGCAGCCGCATCTCGGTGGGCGTCAGCGCCACCGGCGTACCGCCCCTGCGGACCTCCATGCCCTCGGTGTCGATCTCCAGATCACCGTGGCCGAAGGAGAGCACACTGCCGTCGGCCGATGAGTGCCCCTCCGCGGCCGCGCTGTTCGCCGGACCGCTCGCGTGCCCGAAGCGGCGCAGCACCGCGCGGATACGGGCGACCAGGACGGCGCCGTCGAACGGCTTGGTCACGTAGTCGTCGGCGCCCGCCTCCAGTCCCAGGACGACGTCGATCGAGTCGGCGCGCGCGGACAGCATGATCACGGGGACCGTCGACTCGTCACGGATACGGCGGCACAGGCTGACGCCGTCGAGTCCGGGCACCATGACGTCCAGGAGCGCGATGTCGGGGCGGTTCGCGCGGAACGCCTCCAGGCCCGACAGACCGTCCGGCATCGCGGTGACCGCGAAACCGTCCCGCTCCAGCGCCAGCTGGGTGGCCTCACGGATGACGTCGTCGTCCTCGACGAACAGGACGTGGGTCTGCTCCGAAATCCGATGCTCTGCCGACCGATGCTCCGCCATCCGGTGCTCTGCCGACCGATGCTCCGCCATCCGATGCTCCGACATCCGGTGTTCTGCCATCCGAGGCTCTGCCATCCCTTGATCTCAGTGGTCGTTCTCAGTTGTCGGACGCGGGGGTGGGCGCTTCCGCGCCGCCCGCCGCCTTGCTGTAGTCGTTGTGGATCCGGGACTCCTCCGCGAAGTGGGTCGCCGACCAGGCGTAGGTGATCACTTCTTCGCTGGAGGGATACGACATCGGGTCGCCCTTCGCGTACAGCTGCTGGGTGACCACCAGGTCACCCCGGTCGATCTCGGCGTAGACCGGAGGTTCCTCGGCCTTGAAGACGTTCTCGTACCTGCCGTCCTTCTCGCGGTACACATACGAGCCGACGCCGACGGCATCGGCGCAGGTCATCACGTTGACCACGACGTCGTTCGCGGTTCCGCCGGTCAGTTTCCCGTACGACACGTCGACCGGGTACTCGTCGGCGACGCACGGCTTCAGGGCGTTCTTGACCGCCGGGCTGACCTCCGGGTCGTTCTTGACGAGCTTGACCGCGTCCACGCGCTGGGGTGCCTTCGTGGCGGAGGCGGCGGGGGTCTGCGCGGTGCTGGGCACAGCGGCTTCGCTGCCCGCAGGGCCCTCGTCGCGGGCTCCGGTGCCGCCCGTCGCGCAGGCGGTCAGGAAAAGGCCGAGGGCGGCGAACGCGGCCACCGCCGCACTCCCCGCCTTCACAGCCTGCCGGGCCGACCGGGGTGACCGGATTGAGCCGGCCCGTCCGGACTGCCTGGCCCGGTTTTCTACGCCGCGCAACGCTCCCGCCCCTCACTCACTTCGAGCGCGCGTGCGCCGCGCTCCTCGTGGTCCCGGTTCTCCAGCTCCTCGCGGAGCCGGGCCAGGGCCCGGTGCAGCGTGCTCTTGACCGTACCGGCCGACATGCCGAGGGCGGCGGCCGTCTCCTCCGTGGACATCTGCTCCCAGTGTCGCAGCACCACGACACTGCGCTGCTTGGGAGCCAGCACCTTCATGATGTCCATCAGCAGGGCGCGGTCCGCGTGCTGCTCGGTGGAGTCGTCGACGCAGGCGTCCGGAAGCTGCTCGGTCGGTACCTCTTCGAGCTTCCGGGCGCGCCACCACTCGGTCCGCGTGTTGATCATCACACGCCGCAGGTAGGCATCGGCCAGCCGCTTGTCAGCGATGCCGTCCCAGCGGCCGTACGTCCGCACGAGCGCGGTCTGCAGCAGGTCCTGGGCGTCGACCGGGTCGGGGACCAGGCGGCGGGCACTGCGCAGCAGCGCGTCCTGCCGAGTGCGGACGTACTCCTCGAATTCGAGCACCTCGCCGTGCGCCATGATCAACCGCCTCCATCCCCGTTTCCGGCCTGTCGGCTGTCGCCGGCCACCGGTTGTCCGTTGCCTGAGATGAAGCTACGGAGGGGTTGTCACGGGCCTGTGCAAGACAGCATGCGGAGAACGCTCGGCTGTCCGTCAGTTGTGTAACGGAAGTAGGGCATGGGTAAGACGGGGTGCCGGTATGTCCAGGTTGAGATTGTTTTGCCGTACCGACTGCGTCAGTTACGTCAAGGGGAGCTGATACAGACCACCCGGAAGCGGCTCCACGAGCCCGTCGGCGACGAGGCCGTCGAGGGCGCGGGCCCGCTGCACCGCCTCGCCCCATACGCGGTCCAGGACGGACTGCGGAACCGGGGTGACGGCCTCCCGGAGTACGGCGAGAAGCTTGCCGCGGACCTGGCGGTCGGTACCGGCGTACGTCTGACCGCGCCGCGGCGGCCCCTCGTGCTCGGGCTTCCCGGCCAGGCGCCACGCGCACCGCGCCGCGATCGGGCAACGGTCACAGGACTCGTTCTTCGCCGTGCAGACGAGTGCGCCCAGCTCCATCGAGGCGGCGGCCCAGCGCGCGGCGGTCCGCTCGCTGTCGGGCAGCAGCGCGCGGGCGAGCTTGCGCTCGGCCGCCGTCGTCGCGTTCGGCGGGTACCGCACACCGGTGACCGCGCGCGCGAAGACCCGTCGTACGTTCGTGTCCAGGACGGCGTGCCGCCGGCCGTACGCGAATGACGCCACCGCCGCCGCCGTGTACTCGCCGATACCGGGCAGGGCGAGCAACTGCGTGTGCTCCGCCGGTACGTCGCCGCCGTGCCGTTCCGTTATGGCCACCGCGGCGCCGTGCAGACGCAGTGCGCGGCGGGGGTAGCCGAGGCGTCCCCAGGCGCGGACCGCCTCGCCCGGCGGCTCCTTGGCCAGGTCGGCGGGACGGGGCCAGCGGGACAGCCACTGTTCGTACACGGGCAGCACCCGGTTCACCGGCGTCTGCTGCAGCATGAACTCGCTGACCATCACCCCCCAGGGGCCGGCGTCTTCGCGGCGCCACGGGAGGTCACGGGCGTGCGCGTCGAACCAGGCGATGACCGGGGTGTGGAGGGTCTCGCCCGGCGAGGGGGTGGCAGTGGCGGGCTGGGGCGTGGGTTTGGTGGGTGCAGTCATGACGGGGTCGATCCTGCCATGTGGGGGCGTCCGGGGATGTCTGCTGGTGCCGGTCGGGTGGGTTGGGTTTTCGCCCCTGCCGCCCCTGCCCGCCCCTGCCCGTCCCATACCGGGGGGCTGCCGCCCCAGAGCCCCGCATCGGCCTGAACGGCCTCGTCCTCAAACGTCGGACGGCTGGAACGGGCGTAGCCCCGGAAGTACGGGACGCCTGGGGGCGGAGGGGGCGGAGGGCACGGAGGGGGCGAAAAAACCCAACCCCGGTGCCCCGTAAGCACGTAGCCCGGAATGATGATCCGGAAAAGTTGCGCCAGGGCGGCGGGTGGGGGCGAGCGCCGACGCGGATCTCTCGTACAGTTTGCGCCGTGGGATCACTGCGCAATCCGGTCGGGCCGCTTCCCTCCACCATCTACTGGCGTCGGAGGGCCGTTCTGCTGTCTCTGCTCGCCCTGTTGGCGCTGCTGACCGTGTGGGTGGTCGGCTCCGGCGGTGGAGGCGGGTCGAACAACGGCGACGGGTCCAACGGAAAGAATCCGGTGCCCTCGACGATCACTCCCGGCCCGTCCGGCTCAGGTCCCGCGATCAGTGAAAACCCGGGCGGGCGCGAGGAGTCGACCGCCGGCACCGGTGGGAGCGGCTCGGACGACGGGTCCGGGGACGGTTCAGGTTCCGGTTCCAGCGCCGGGTCCACCGCAGGTTCCGGGGACTCAGGCGGGAGCGACGGCCCCGGTACCGGAACCGACGACGGCTCCAACGGCTCCGGAGGATCGGCCGATCAGCTTCCGGCCGGTTCCACTCTCCCCAACTGCACCGCGAGCGCCGTCAAGTTGACGCTGCGCAGCGTGCGCAACAGCTACGCACCCGGCGAGAAGCCGACGTTCGAGCTCACCGCCAAGAACTCCTCGGGCAGCGACTGCAAGGTCGACCTCGGCCCGAAGGGCGCCGTCGTGACGATCACCCAGGCCGGGAGCGACGACGACATCTGGTCCTCCGGTGACTGCCCGACGGGTTCCGGCAGTCTCCTCTTCCGTGTCACCGCGAACGGGCAGGTGACCCGCACGGTGGAGTGGGACCGCAAGGCCAGCGCCCCCGAGTGCGCCACGCCGCCCGCGATTTCGGCGACCGCGGGCACGTATCTGGTGGAGGCGCAGGCGCCGGGACTGACGAAGGCGCAGACGTCGTTCGTGCTTTCCAAGGACTGAACGCTGAACACAGCTGGAGCTGAGACACCTCAGAGGCGGGCTCAGCCGGCCCCCTGAGCAGCCGACCGGCCCCGGCCGACTACATCAGACGTACCGATCAGACGTACCGATCAGACGTACCGATCAGAGGTACCGATCAGACGTACCGCTCCAGAATCGACGACTCCGCCAGCCGCGAAAGACCTTCCCGGACACTGCGCGCCCGCGCCTCACCCACACCGTCGACCGTCTGAAGGTCGTCGACGCTGGCGGCGAGGAGCTTCTGCAGGCCCCCGAAGTGCTCCACCAGGCGGTCGATGATCGCGCCGGGCAGGCGGGGCACCTTGGCGAGCAGACGGTAGCCGCGCGGGGAGACGGCGGAGTCCAGCGCCTCGGGGGAGCCGGTGTAGCCCAACGCCCGCGCCACGGTGGAGAGTTCGAGCAGCTCGGCGTGGCTGAGCGCGTTGAGCTCGAAGAGCGCCTCGTCGACCGTGCGGGAGCGCTTGGCGGTCGGCTCGGGTACGTAGTCCCGTACGACGAGTTCGCGCTCGGGCTCGACGCCGGCGATCAACTCGTCGAGCTGGAGGGCGAGAAGGCGTCCGTCGGTGCCCAGCTCCACCACGTACTCGGCGATCTCGGTGGCGATCCGGCGCACCATCTCCAGCCGCTGGGCCACCGCCGAGACATCGCGGACCGTCACCAGGTCCTCGATCTCCAGGGCCGACAGGGTGCCCGCGACCTCGTCGAGGCGGAGCTTGTAGCGCTCCAGGGTCGCGAGGGCCTGGTTGGCGCGGGAGAGGATTGCCGAGGAGTCCTCGAGGACGCGCCGCTGGCCGTCCACGTAAAGGGCGATGAGGCGCATCGACTGGGAGACGGAGACGACCGTGAAGTCGACCTCCTTGCTCACCCGGTCCGCGGTGCGGTGCCGCGTGCCCGTCTCCTCCGTCGGGATGGTCGGGTCGGGCACCAGCTGGACGCCTGCCCGGAGGATCTTGGTGATGTCCTTGTCGATCACGATGCCGCCGTCGAGCTTGCACAGCTCACGCAGTCGCGTCGAGGTGAACTCGACATCCAGGACGAATCCACCCGTACACATCGATTCGACGGTTTTGTCCCACCCGAGCACGATGAGTCCGCCCGTGTTGCCGCGGAGGATCCGCTCGAGTCCGTCACGCAGTGCCGTGCCGGGTGCCACGGCGCTCAGGGCGGCGCGCATCAGGCCATCGGCACCGGAGCTCCCACCGGACTTTCCGGGAGCTGCTGCCCGGTCGTTGGCTGCCACTGCACTCCTCCGGTCGCGGGTTTCCGGTCGCCCTCAGTTCGTCACGACGGGCAAGACCAGGGCAAAGTCTACCGGCGAGCTTCCTCCTCCCGTGGGGCCTCTCGACGACGGGAGCGCGGGAGGACGCTCAGCGCGGCCCCCATGTCGGCGACTTCCACGACCTTCATACCGGGAGGGATCTTGCCGGGGTCGCTCGGCACGAGAGCGTGCGTGAAGCCCAGCCGGTGGGCTTCCGCGAGCCGGCGCTGCACGCCCGTGACCCGTCTGACCTCGCCCGCGAGCCCCACTTCGCCGATCGCCACGAGGTTCTTGGGGAGCGGGGTGTCGCTCGCCGCGGAGGCCAGGGCGAGCGCGATCGCGAGGTCCGCGGCCGGCTCGGAGAGCTTCACGCCGCCGACCGTCGCCGAGTAGATGTCCCGCTTCCCGAGGGCGGTGATCCGGCCGCGCTGTTCCAGGACGGCGAGCATCATCGAGACGCGTGAGGTCTCCAGACCGGAGGTGGTGCGACGGGGGGAGGGGATCTGTGAGTCGACCGTGAGCGCCTGCACTTCGGCGACCAAGGGGCGGCGGCCCTCCAGAGTGACCGTCAGACAGGTGCCGGGGACCGCCTCCGCGCGACGGGTCAGGAAGAGGCCGCTGGGGTCGGCGAGGCCCGTGATGCCCTCGTCGTGCAGCTCGAAGCAGCCGACCTCGTCCGTCGTCCCGTAACGGTTCTTGACCCCTCGGACGAGCCTGAGGCGCGCGTGCCGGTCGCCCTCGAAGCTCAGGACGACGTCCACCAGGTGTTCGAGGAGGCGGGGGCCCGCGATCGCGCCGTCCTTGGTGACATGGCCGACCAGGAGGGTGGACATACCGCGCTCCTTGGAGACCCGGATGAGCGCACCGGCGACCTCCCTGACCTGGGCCATGCCGCCCGGTGCGCCGTCGA
Organism: Streptomyces sp. NPDC058470; assembly: GCF_042721055.1. Classification (NCBI taxonomy): domain Bacteria; kingdom Bacillati; phylum Actinomycetota; class Actinomycetes; order Kitasatosporales; family Streptomycetaceae; genus Streptomyces; species Streptomyces sp. NPDC058470. The sequence continues at coordinate 20,607 of NZ_JBHXMF010000087.1, read as the reverse complement.
TCTCCGGGGAGGCGATGGTCTGTACGGAGTCCAGGATGAGCAGGGACGGCTTCACCGCGTCCAAGTGGCCGAGAACGGCGGCCAGATCGGTCTCGGCGGCGAGGTACAGGTGGTCGTCGATCGCCTTGATGCGGTCGGCGCGGAGCCGCACCTGACTGGCCGACTCCTCGCCCGTCACATACAGCGTGCGGTGTTCGTCGCTTGCCGCCTTCGCCGCCACGTCCAGCAGCAGCGTGGACTTGCCGACGCCCGGCTCACCCGCGATGAGGACGACCGCGCCGGGGACCAGACCGCCGCCCAGGACGCGGTCCAGCTCGGGGACACCGGTGCTGCGCGCCGTGGCCTGGCGGCCGTCGACCTGCCCGATGGGCACGGCGGACGTGGTGACCCGGCCAGGAGCCGTCGTACGGACAGGAGGCGCGCCGTACTCCTCGACCGTCCCCCAAGCCTGGCACTCGGAGCAACGGCCGAGCCACTTGGCCGTCTGCCAGCCGCACTCGGTGCAGCGGTAGGACGGCCGGTCCTTCGCGGATTTTGTACGGGCAGCCATGCACCGAACCGTAGCCGAGCCGACTGACAGCGCGGTCGGCACTGTGCACAAAGGTATCCGGAAGCGTGCCTGGGCCCCACTCCGTTCTCGCCTGGGGCGCTCTTGGTCCCCATCCCGGTCTCGCCCGGGGTGTGCCTGGCACATACCTGGCACCTGCCGGGCACGCGCCCCCCGTATGGCATTGCCATCGCCCGCCGTGACGGTGTAGGCCACGGAATCGGAGGTTCCTGCCCCCTAATGAGGGATCGTTTCACCCGTACGGATTAAATGTGCTCAAGGGGGAGGAAGGGGCCACCGATTGGCACCTACGGTCGCACGGGTGATGAGCAGCAGTCAGGAGACCTCCACGCACACCACCGGCGCACACCGGGCGCACGGAGACGCGCGCAAGCGGGCGGCCGCGCCCCGTGGCGCGTCGACCCGCACCACCATGGCTCAGCGCCCGCCCGAGCGCTACGAGCCCTACCTGGACGGCCTGTTCACCTACTGCCTGTCCGTCCTGTGCGACCACGACGCGGCCACCGCCGCCCTGGGCGACGTTCTCGCGCTGGCCGAACGCCGGGGCACGCGCGCTCCGGGAGCCCCGGGCGACCGCAGGGCCTGGCTGTACGCCCTGGCGCGCTGGGCCTGCCTGCGCGAACTCGCCGAAACGAGACGCAGGCGTCAGGCGGCGCACGCTTCCGGCCGGGGGCGCGCAAGCCACAAGAGCGCCCCCAAGAGCGACCCCAAGTCCGCGCGCAGGACGGCGCAGGAGACGGCGTACACGCCGGCGGACAAGGACGCCGCGGACCGGCGTGCGGCAGAAGCCCTGAGCGCCCCCGCGTCCGCTCCCGCCTCCGCGTCCGGCTCGATGACCGGCGCCGTGCCCGAAGAGACCCAGGCACAGCGTCGCCGCGAACTCGCCCTGCTGGCCTGGCCGGAGGCCGCCGGCACCACCCCGGAGCAGCGGGAGGCGCTCGAACTCGCCGTACGCCACCAACTCGCCGCCCACGAGGTCGCCGCTGTCCTCGGCATGGATCTCGCTTCCGCGCGCGAGCTGCTCGGCTCCGCCGCCTGCGAGGTCGAACGCACCCGCGCCGCGCTCGCCGTCGTGGAGACCGGCACCTGCCCGAGCGTCGCCCGCCTCACCGGCGACCACCAGCTCGTGCTCGGCACCGCCCTGCGCCGGGAGCTGGTCCGGCATGTCGACGACTGCCCCCGCTGCCGCCGTACCGCCGAGCGCGCGGTCGTCGGCTCCTGGCCCGGCACCAGCGTCACGCCCGCCGCGCTGCCCGTCCTGGAGGCCCCGCGCGCGGCCCTGCACGTCGCGATGGCGCATGTCCCACGCGCGCGGGGCGGCGCTCCGCGCTTCGACCGGCGCGGTTTCCCGATGGACCCCAAGGACCGTGCCGCGCGAAGGGATCGCCTACGCGCGCGTGCCGTGACGACCACTGTCGTCGCCACCGTCGTCGCCGCCCCCGTACTCGCCCTCTGGGCGGCCTACCGGGGCGCGCCCCTCACCGGCGAGGGCGCGGACGGCCGCTCGATCACCGCGACCGAGGAGCAGGGCGCCAACGAGCTCGACGGCATCGGCGACGGGGCGGGCGGCTACGAGAACGCCGGCAACGCCAGTACCAAACCCGACAGCCCCTTCACCAAGGGCAGCCAGTCGCCCGACGTCTCCGTGGAGGTCATCGGCGCCCCCGGGAGCAGCCCGGCGCCGGGAGCGGGACAGCTCTCCGTGGAAGCCGGCAGCAGCGGCGACACGACCCTCATCACACTGACGGCGTCCGGAGGTTCACCGGTTCACTGGTCCGCGTACACCGGCGCCCACTGGCTCTATCTGAGCCAGTCCGCGGGAACCCTAGACCCGGGCGAATCGTTGACGATCAAGGTGTACGTCGACCATCTGCGCGAGCCGGTGGGCCCCTGGACCGCACAGGTGTCGATCGCGCCGACGGGCGCCCTGGTCACGATCGGGGGGTATGGGAACGCGCGCCCGACCCACCCCGGCCCGCGCCCCAGCGACCCGACCCCGTCCGACCCCGACCCCACCCCGAGCGACCCGAGTCCCTCCGACCCGGATCCCACGCCCAGCGACCCGGCTCCGTCCGACCCCCCGTCCACGCCCACGCCGACCCCCACGGACTCGACGCCGTCCGATCCGGAGGGCTCGACCCCGCCGCCCGGCAACAGCGGCGACCCGAGCCCGTCCTCGTAACCGTCATGTCTAGTCTCAGGTGATGGCTGACGTTCTGGTCCCAGGTGATGCTTGACGGTGGGCCTAGACAACATCGGAATCTTCGTAGGGTTTGTTCGCCTTCACGTGCCGGACGGGAATGTCGGTGGTGCGCTTGATGACCCGGACCTGGCCGTCCAGTTCGACGGTCAGGGTCGACTCCGCGACATACACGGTCACGGTCTGTCCCGCGTACGTCCGCCCGAGCGAGACGACCTGCCGACAGACCATGACCGTGCCGGCCGCGCTGACCCGCCGCTGCACCCGCACCGGCTCGACGCCCGGACGCGGCGGCGGCCCGGCCGGACGCGGCGGCGGCCCGGCCGGACGCAGTCCCCGCAGTCGACGGACTTCCTCACTGTTCAGCGGGTTGGGCCGCACCCGCAGCAGCTCCCGCGAGGACAGGTCGAAGAACGACAGCGTGTCGTCGTCGATCCGGATGCCCACCTGGCGGCCGCCCAGGATCTCCGCCGCCAGCACCTGATGCCCGCCCAGGCCCACCAGCCCGCCGTTGTTCACCACCCGGTCCACCTCGAACGCCGCCGCATCACCGGCCGGCAGCGGAGACGGTCCGCCCGCACGTCCTCCCCGGGCCGCCAGCACCACAAGATCAGAGACCGACAGGTGCGAACGCACCGTCTTGATCCGAGCCCCGGCAACCAGCAGATGGATCACCGAGGTATCGGCCCAGAACGTCACCGTCAGCCCCGAGCGGGCCGGACCGAGCCAGAACTGCTTGCCCGCAACCTGCAGATTCCCACTCGCAGGCACCACCCGCTCAAACTCCACCGCCCCACCGTGCTCCACCGGCACCGGCACCGGCACCGGCATCGCCTCAGGCGGATCCGCAGGACCATCGGACACCACATCGTCAGGATCTGGATTCACAGGCGCCGTCCGTTGCTGCGGCACCAACGCCAGCACCCCAGGCACCCGCACACCCAGCACGCCCCGCTCCTGCTCAGCAACCGGTGTGAACCGGTCCGCCGGCGACTGCATGTCCAGCGCCTGATGCGGACGGACGGAGTTGTACTCCTGAATCCACTCATCCAGTGCGGCCTGCGCCGCCTCGATGCTCTCGAACGCACCGCAGTCGTCAAGGAGTTCACGCCGCAGCGTCTGATGGAACCGCTCCACCTTGCCCGTCGTGGTCGGCGACGCCGGCTGCGTCAGCCGGTGCGCGATCCCGTTCTCCCGGCAGATCCGGTCGAACAACACCTCACCACCCTGCCCGAACCGGTCGGTGAACTGCTTGCCGTTGTCAGTCAGCACCTCCTCCGGCACCCCGAACACCTGCAACGCCCGCGCGAACGCCGCACACACCGCCCGCCCCGTCGCACGCTCCACCACCGACGCGATCACGCAGTACCGGGAATGATCATCCACCCCGGTCACGACCTTCGCCTCGGACAACTCCCCCGTCAGCCGGTCGACGAGCATCACACCACCGACGATGTCCATCTGCCACAACTGCATCGGCGCATCCCGCTGCCAGCGCTTGTAATCCGACCGCTTCCGACGCCGCACCCCCGGCACCACCAGGCCATGCCTCACCAAGATCCGATACACCGTCATCCGCGACGGCACCGGATCCACCGCCCCCGCCCGCTCCAGCACATGAGCGATCCGCCGCGGACCCCACCGAGGATGCTCACGCCGCAACTCACACACAGCCGCCTCCACCTCGGCAGACGCCTGATGCGGACACGAGGCCGGCCTACGAGAACGGTCTGCCAGCCCCGACAGCCCCGAGGCCTCATACCGGGATTTCCACCCGCTCACCGTCTGCCGCGAAACGCCCAGCTGAGCGGCGATCTCCGTCACCGTCGCCCCCGCCAGCACCGCAAGCACAGCCCGGTATCTCTGCTCGACAACCGACAACTCCACCAGAGCCAATCCCGGCCTCCCCACACGCGCCACAACAACGCGCACAGCAAAGCCGATCACGGCCACCGTCAACCATCAGCTGGGATCGAAGTGTCAAGCATCTCCCGGGACCGGACATCCTCGTAACCGTCAGGTACGCCAGTACCTCAGTGGACCGGGTCCGGCCGGATGCGGATATTCGGTTACCTCAGTGGACCGGGTCGGCCGGATGGGGAGCCAGCAGGGGCAACTGCGAGGCCAGCCTCTCCTCGCAGAGCTCGACCAGCCGGTCGTACCCCTCCTTGCCCATCAGCTCGACGAGCTCCGGGCGGTACGAGACGTACACCGGGTCGCCCGCGCCGTGCGCCGAGGTCGCCGACGTGCACCACCAGTGCAGGTCATGGCCGCCCGGACCCCAGCCGCGCCGGTCGTACTCACCGATGGACACCTGGAGCACGCGGGTGTCGTCGGGCCGGTCGATCCACTCGTACGTCCGTCGCACGGGCAGCTGCCAGCAGACGTCCGGCTTGGTCTCCAGCGGCTCGCGGCCCTCCTTCACGGCGAGGATGTGCAGCGAGCAGCCCGCGCCACCCGCGAAGCCGGGGCGGTTCTGGAAGATGCAGGACCCCTTGTACGGGCGGGTCTGCCGCTCGCCATCCTCGTCCTCCGAGACCCAGCCGGTCTTCGTCCCCACGCCATGGTGCTGCCAGACGTCCGGGGTGAGCCTCGCCACATGTCCGGCCACCCGCTTCTCGTCGTCCTCGTCCGAGAAGTGTGCCCCGAGCGTGCAGCAGCCGTCGTCGGCGCGGCCCGCCTGGATGCCCTGGCAGCCGCTTCCGAAGATGCAGTTCCAGCGAGAGGTCAGCCATGTCAGATCGCACCGGAAGATCTGCTCGCCGTCGGCGGGATCCGGAAACTCCACCCACGCGCGAGCGAAGTCGAGGCCCTTCTCGTCACTCCTGTCCGGAGACTTCGTGGACTTGGTGGCCTTCGCCTGCGAAGGACCCTTGGCCGACTTGTCGGGCTTCGCCTTTTTCGTCTTTGGCACCCGTCCAGGGTAAGTCGCCCAAGCCCGCTCCGGGGACGCCCCGCCCGGCGCCCGACCGCCGCCTTTCACCGAGGCTGTCCGCCCCGCCCCACTTGAAGGGCCGGACTCGCAGTAGCGTTCCGTATATGAGACTCGGTGTCCTCGATGTGGGTTCGAACACGGTGCATCTGCTGGTGGTGGACGCACACCCCGGCGCCCGGCCGCTACCCGCGCATTCGCACAAGGCCGATTTGCGGCTCGCCCAACTGCTCGACGCGAGCGGGGCGATCGACCCCGAAGGCGTCGACAAACTGATCGAGACGGTCAAGGTCGCGCTGGAGTCCGCCGAGGACAAGGGCGTCGAGGCCCTGCTGCCGTTCGCGACCTCCGCGGTGCGCGAGGCCAGCAACGCCGACGACGTACTCACCCGGGTCCAGGCCGAGACCGGCGTCGAACTCCAGGTCCTGACCGGTGCGGAGGAGGCCCGGCTCACCTTCCTCGCGGCCCGCCGCTGGTTCGGCTGGTCGGCGGGCAAGCTCCTCGTCCTCGACATCGGCGGCGGCTCCCTGGAGATCGGCTACGGCATAGACGAGGAGCCGGACGCCGCGGTGTCACTGCCGCTGGGCGCGGGTCGGCTGACCGCGGGCTGGCTGCCGAACGACCCCGCCGACCCCGCCGACGTCAGGGCGCTGCGCCGTCATGTGCGCGCCGAGATCGCCCGTACGGTCGGGGAGTTCAGCCGCATCGGGGCCCCCGACCACGTGGTCGCCACCTCCAAGACCTTCCGGCAGCTCGCCCGTATCGCCGGCGCCGCCCGCTCCGCCGACGGCCTCTACGTCCAGCGCGAGCTCAAGCGCCGGTCCCTCCAGGACTGGGTACCGCGCCTCGCCGCAATGACCGCCGAGGAACGCGCCGAACTCCCCGGCGTCTCCGAGGGCCGCGCGAGCCAACTCCTCGCCGGCGCGCTGGTCGCCGAGGCGGCCATGGACCTCTTCGGCGTCGAAACCCTGGAAATCTGCCCCTGGGCCCTCCGGGAGGGCGTAATCCTGCGACGCCTCGACCAGATGGCGTCGGAGTAGACCAACCTGGACGGGGTCGCGTCCTGGTAGGGGCGCGGGGAACTGCGCGCCCAGCCACAA
>NZ_JBHXMF010000087.1:0-13590 GCF_042721055.1 Streptomyces sp. NPDC058470 | reverse complement strand
CCTGGTAGGGGCGCGGGGAACTGCGCGCCCAGCCACATACGACGTGTCAGTCGCGTACAGGCAGTTCCCGCGTCGGTGATCAGGCGCCGGGCCCGCATCTTGACCGGGCCGCGTCCTGGTAGGGGCGCGGGGAACTGCGCGCCCAGCCACATACGACGTGTCAGTCGCGCACCGGCAGTTCCCGCGTCGGCGATCAGGCGCCGGGTCCAGCCACATGCGACGTGTCAGTCGCGTACAGGCAGTTCCCGCGTCGGCGATCAGGCGCCGGGCCCGCATCTTGATCGGGCCGCGTCCTGGTAGGGGCGCGGGGAACTGCGCGCCCAGCCACACACGACGTGTCACTCGCGCACGGCAGATCCGCATCGCCGATCAGGCGCCAGGTCCAGCCACACACGACATGACGTCCGCGCACAGAGAGCCACACACGCGGCGAACCGGCGCAAGGGCTGGGGGCCACCAGCAACCCCCAGCCAAAGCCCACCACCCCCGCCAAACCGCCGGAGGCAACCCGTACGCTGTCCCTCGTGGCAGAACCAGTTGTGCGCATCCCGGATGCGAAGGTCGCGCTGTCCACGGCGTCCGTGTATCCGGAGTCGACGGCGACGGCCTTCGAGATCGCCGCGCGCCTCGGGTACGACGGCGTCGAGGTCATGGTGTGGACCGACCCGGTCAGCCAGGACGTCGAGGCGCTGCGCAGACTCAGCGACTACCACCAGGTCCCGATCCTCGCCGTGCACGCCCCCTGCCTGCTGATCACGCAGCGCGTGTGGTCCACCGACCCGTGGATCAAACTCCAGCGCGCACAGGCGGCGGCGGAGAAACTCGGCGCCGGCACCGTCGTCGTCCACCCGCCCTTCCGCTGGCAGCGCCAGTACGTCCGTGACTTCGTCACCGGGATCTGGCGGATGGCGAACGAGACGGACGTACGGTTCGCCGTCGAGAACATGTACCCCTGGCGCTACCGCGACCGCGAGATGCTCGCCTACGCACCCGACTGGGACGTGACGAAGGAGGACTACCGTCACTTCACGATCGACCTCAGTCACACGGCGACGGCCCGCACCGACGCCCTGCAGATGATCGACCGCATGGGCGACCGCCTCGGCCACGTCCACCTCGCCGACGGCAACGGATCCAACAAGGACGAGCACCTCGTGCCGGGCCGCGGCACCCAGCCCTGTGCCGAACTGCTCGAACGCCTCGCGTTCACCGGCTTCGACGGCCATGTCGTCATCGAGGTCAACACCCGCCGCGCCATGTCCAGCGCCGAGCGCGAGGCCGACCTGGCCGAGGCGCTGGCCTTCACCAGGCTCCACCTCGCCTCCGCGGTGAAGGTCCCGCGCCGGTGAAGGACGCCGCCCCGCACGACACGACCGCCCCCCGCCGCAGGGGACGCCCCTCCCGTACGCAGACGGAGGCGGCCCCCGCGACCCGCGACAGCATTCTCGAAGCGGCCCGCGAGGAGTTCTCCGAGCGGGGGTACGACAAGACGTCGGTACGTGGTATCGCCAAGGCCGCGGGCGTCGACCCGGCGCTCGTGCGCCACTACTTCGGCACCAAGGAGCAGGTCTTCGGGGCGGCCATCGAGGGCGTCTTCGCACCCGTCCTGGCCGCCCCGACCGCGCTGGGGGAGGGACCGCTCGACGGTGTGGGCGAGCGGCTGACCCGCTTCGTGTTCGGGATCTGGGAGAACCCGACAACCCGTACACCGCTGCTCGCCATCGTCCGCTCCGCCTTCAACAACGAGGTCGCGGCCGCCGTCTTCCGCCGCCTCCTCGCCGCCCAGCTGATGCGCCGCATCGCCCAGCAGCTCGACCTTCCGGACGCCGAACTGCGTGCCGAGCTCGCGGCGGCCCAGCTGGTGGGGATCGCGATCCTGCGGTACGTGATCAAGCTTGATCCGCTGGCGTCGACGGATTTGGAGCGGATCATCGAGCGGGTGGCGCCGGTGGTGCAGGGGCATCTGACGGCGCCCTGACGGGGTAGACGGGTAGACGGGTGTACGGGGGCACGTAAGCTCTTACGTAAACGCTTACGTGGCGATTTGTCCGCCCCGCGCGTGTGACCGTCGACCGAGACACCTGTCCCGCATACCGGACACCCTGTCCAGCCCTTGGAGCACCGGCGTACGCTCGAATCAGTCACGACCAGCAGTCACGACTGCCGGCCCGTACGAGCCGGTATCCCTCCGAAGGAGCGAGCGACGATGCCCGAGCTGAGGTCCCGCACAGTCACCCACGGCCGCAACATGGCGGGCGCACGCGCCCTTATGCGCGCCTCCGGTGTACCGGGCGCGGACATCGGCCGCAAGCCGATCATCGCGGTCGCCAACTCCTTCACGGAGTTCGTGCCGGGTCACACCCACCTCCAGCCGGTCGGCCGGATCGTGAGCGAGGCCATCACCGCCGCCGGAGGCATCGCACGCGAGTTCAACACCATCGCGGTCGACGACGGCATCGCGATGGGCCACGGCGGAATGCTGTACTCGCTGCCCTCCCGCGACCTGATCGCGGACAGCGTCGAGTACATGGTGGAGGCCCACTGCGCCGACGCCCTGATCTGCATCTCGAACTGCGACAAGATCACCCCCGGCATGCTGATGGCGGCCCTGCGCCTGAACATCCCGACGGTCTTCGTCTCCGGCGGCCCGATGGAGTCCGGTCGCGCGACGCTGGTCGACGGCACGGTCCGCACCCTTGACCTGGTCGACGCGATCTCCGACGCCGTGAACGACAAGATCTCGGACGAGGACATCCTCCGTATCGAGGAGAACGCCTGTCCGACCTGCGGCTCCTGCTCCGGCATGTTCACGGCCAACTCCATGAACTGCCTGACCGAGGCCATCGGCCTGTCCCTCCCCGGCAACGGCTCGGTCCTCGCCACCCACACGGCCCGCAAGGGCCTGTACGAGGACGCGGCCCGCACGGTCGTCGACATCACGCGCCGGTACTACGACCAGGACGACGAGTCGGTCCTCCCCCGCAACATCGCCACCATCGCGGCCTTCGAGAACGCCATGGCCCTCGACATCGCGATGGGCGGCTCCACCAACACGATCCTGCACCTGCTGGCCGCCGCCCAGGAAGCGGGCGTCCCCTTCGGCCTGGACGAGATCAATGAGGTCTCGCGCCGCGTGCCCTGCCTCGCCAAGGTCGCACCGAACGTCGCCAAGGACCGCACGTACTACATGGAGGACGTGCACCGCGCGGGCGGCATCCCGGCCCTGCTGGGCGAGCTGCACCGCGGCGGCCACCTGAACGAGGACGTGCACTCGGTCCACAGCCCGTCCCTCGCCGACTGGCTGAAGACCTGGGACGTGCGCGCCGGCTCACCGTCCCCCGAGGCCCTCGAACTGTGGTACGCGGCCCCCGGCGGCGTCCGCTCCTCCGAGGCCTTCTCCCAGTCCGAACGCTGGGAGGCCCTCGACGAGGACGCGGAGGGCGGCTGCATCCGCTCCGCAGAGCACGCGTACTCCAAGGACGGCGGCCTGGCCGTCCTCAAGGGCAACCTGGCCGTCGACGGCTGCGTCGTGAAGACCGCCGGCGTCGACGAGTCCATCTGGACCTTCGAGGGCCCCGCGGTGGTCTGCGAGTCCCAGGACGAGGCCGTCGACAAGATCCTCCGCAAGGAGATCACCCATGGCGACGTCGTCGTCATCCGCTACGAGGGTCCCAAGGGCGGCCCCGGCATGCAGGAGATGCTCTACCCGACCTCCTTCCTCAAGGGCCGAGGCCTCGGCAAGACCTGCGCCCTCGTCACCGACGGCCGCTTCTCCGGCGGCACCTCCGGCCTCTCCATCGGCCACGCCTCCCCGGAGGCGGCTTCGGGCGGCACGATCGCCCTGGTCAAGGACGGCGACCGGATCCGCATCGACATCCCGAACCGCACGATCGAGCTCCTCGTCTCCGACGACGAGCTGACCGCGCGCCGCGACGCTCTGAACGGCGTCTACGCACCCGCGAACCGCGACCGCAAGGTGTCCGCCGCCCTCCGCGCCTACGCGGCGATGGCGACCAGCGCGGACAAGGGCGCCGTACGGGACGTCTCCCTGCTGGGCTGAGGCTTGCGCGTGGGGGCCGTTCCTTCGGGGGCGGCCTCTGCGCGTGTCACCGGCGGGATGCGGGGGCGCCCTCTTCGCACGTCACCAGTGGGACGGGTCGCGTGCGTCCACGGCGAAGACGGTTCCGTCGGGGGCGCCCGCGTAGACGTGGTCATCGGCGATCACGGGAGCCGGCAGCCCGAGCATGACGAACTCGGAGTCCGGGCCGAATCGCGCACGCGTCTGTCCCGCGAGTTTCCCCGTGCGGGCATCCACCGCGAGCAGCCGCCCGTCGGCAGCGGTGAGGTACACGTACTTGTCGTCGGCGACGGGTGCCGAGCCCTGGCTGACGGATGTCTCAAGCCGCCAGCGCAGTGCGCGCGTCTCCATGTCGACGGCCACCAGTCCGCCGCCGGTGGCCAGCAGATACACGGTGTCTCCGTGCGCAGTGGCCTGGGCGGTGGGGAGTGACGTTTCGAGGGGCACGCGCTGTACCGCGAGGCTCTTCGGGTCGTACCGGACCAGCGCGTCCGTCTCTCCGTAGCCGTTCACCGACATGAAGAACACCTTGCCGTCGTGCGCGCCGACCGGCTCCAGGTCCCCCGCCAGGCGGGCGTCCCACCGCACGTCACCGGTCTGTGGATCCACCCCGCTCACGAGTGTGTGGGTCCCGTCCACGGTCGTACTCGTGGCGTACGCGAGTCCGTCGGCGCCGAACGCGGCAAAGGTCGGTTCGCTCTGGTCGGCGATCCTGCGACTCCAGACCTGCTTGCCCGACGAGGCGTCCATCCCGACGACCGTTCCGTCGGAACGCGTGAGCAGCACCATGCCGCCCGCGTACTGCACGCGCCCGTACGCGGAGATGTCCATCGTCCACTGCGTCGCACCCGAGTCCGGGTCGAGGGCCACCAGCCGCTGACCATCGCTCGTGACGGCCTGTACCAGCCCGCCCTCCGCGACCGGCGAGCCGTCCGGGGCGTCTCGATCGGCAAGGGTGTGCCGCCACAACACCGTCCCGTCGGCCGGGTCGATGGCGGAGAACAGTCCCGCCAGGGCGCAGAGCAACTTCCCTCCGCCGTACGAGCATTGCGGCATCCCCCGGCTTCCGGAGCCGGGCTTGGTGTGCCAGCCGTCGAACACTGCCGGCACGGACCGTATGCCGCTGTCCTCGGGTGCGCCGCCGCTGCCGTCGAGCAGCTGACCCGAGGCGAACGTCCCGCCTGCGGCGAGGAGAAGCGCCCCGGCCGCCAGGATCACCCCTTTGCCCAGGCGCCCCATGGCCCTGTCGGGTCGCGGACCGGTCGCCCAGACAACGTCCTCCTCCGGCTTCGGATCATGACTGGGCCGCTGGGCCGGAATGAACGCCTGGGTGTCGTACGAGGCCGCCACCGACCGCAGTTCCCGCATCAACTCGTCAGGAGTGGGCCGGTCGTCGGGCTCCTTGGCGAGACAACGCAGCACCAGCGGCGCGAGATTCTCCGGTACGTCCGTCAAGTCCGGCTCGTCGTGCACGACTTGATAGGCGACGACGTACGGGCTGTCGGAGTCGAACGGCCCGCGCCCGGTGGCGGCGTGCACCATCACGGAACCGAGCGCGAAGATGTCGGCGGCCGGTCCCACCTGGCGCGGCCGTCGGAACTGCTCGGGTGCCATGAACGGCGGCGTGCCGATCAACTTGCCTGTCTCAGTACGTAGTTCGCTATCCTTTGGCCGGGAAATGCCGAAGTCGATGACCTTCGGGCCGTCCTCGGCGAGCAGCACGTTGCTCGGCTTCAGGTCCCGGTGTACGACGCCCACGCGATGTATGTCGCGCAGCGCCTCGGCGAGCCCGGCCATCAGTCGGCGCAGCTCCCCGGAGGGCATGGGTCCGCTCCGCTTCACCTGCTGGGCGAGGGTGGGGCCGGGGATGAACAGCGTGGCCATCCAGGGGCGTTCGGCCTCGGGATCGGCATCGACGACGGACGCGGTGAAGGCGCCGCTCACCCGTCGGGCCGCCGCCACTTCCTGCCGGAAGCGGCCTCTGAACTCGGGGTCCTTGGCGTACCGGGCGTGCACGACCTTCACGGCCACCCGCATCCCCGAAGTACTCCGGGCGAGATGCACAACGCCCATGCCGCCGGAGCCCAGGCGTGACTCCAGCCGGTAGTGACCGGCGTACTCGGGAAGTTCCGCTTCCGCGCCCGCTCCGTTGTTGCGCTGTGGCGCCATGGGACCCACCCCCGTGCAGTTCGTTCGCGCGCGCGACGCACGGAGCCTAGTCGATGGTTCGTACGAGACGGAGGCGGCTTGCTAGCCTCCAAGTGCGAGAAACGTATGTGTGTGCATGGCCTGTTTGAGGGGAATCAACGGGGTCCCATGACAGCCATGGGGTCCAACGGGGGAGGTTTTTCATGTCTGTTGACCGTGTTGAGGAAATCGAGGGCGACGGCGAGGAAGCGGTCGCGACCAAGGTCGAGACGGCGGCTCTGCGGTACTACCCGGTCGCACCGGGTGTCAGGCTCAACGTCCGCAGCGGCCCGGGTACCACCTACCGCATCGTCCGCGTGCTGTCCGAGGGTGCCCACGTCCCGATCTTCTGCCAGAAGCCGGGTCAGTCGGTCACCGGCCCGTACGGCACCACGAACCTCTGGGACGGCATCGCCGTCAGCGAGTACGTCTCGGACGCCTACGTCCAAACAGGCAGCGACGGCTACGTAGCCCCCCGCTGCGCCTGATCCACCACCCGTACGGCCCCGCGGACGCCCCGGAGCGATAATCGACGCGTGAGCGACGACAGCACCGGCACCCCCGCGGGGCCCCAGCCCGAACCCCTTCGATTTTTCGGCACGACCTGGGTGGACCACACCGACGGCTACCAGGCCCGCCGAGCCGGCGTGGCCGTCGGCTCGCTGGCCGCCGCGGTGGCCGCCTGCTTCGTCCTCCGCTTCGCCTATCAGGGCCTGGAGATCGCGGACGTGGGCACGCCGGTGAACATCCTGGTCGTCGTGATGTTCGCGACGTGCAGCGCCCTCGCGTTCCGTCACACCGCGGCCGCGTTCACCAAACGCCCCGACCCCGACCGTCAGGCCTCCCTCCGTGGCCTCCTCGCGATCGGCTTCATCGGCTCCCTCCTTGCCTACTTCTTCCGCACCCTCACCGAGGCCCCGGGCGAGAAGCTCCACCGCGAGGAGTACGAGACAGCTCGCGAACAACACGAGCGCCGCAACAAACGCCGCACGGGAAACCCTTCGAAGAAGCGCCGCAACTCTTAACCGGCCCAACCGGCAGCCTTCAGCTCCGTGGCGAGGGAGTTCCGCCAGCCGTCCGGCGTTCGAGATCCTTCAGCCTGTCCGGCGCTTGACCGCCAGGCGGCCCCGTCCCGATCCCCAGCCCACCGGTGGTGGCGGCAGTCTTCGGCGCCGGGCTGGGGGAGGCCTTTCAGCCCCTCCGGCGTGAAAGGACGAGGCGGCGCCGTCCCGATCCCCCACCCACCCGCCGGGGGGCGGCCTTTCAGCCCGTTCGGCGTTTGAGGACGAGGCCGTTTAGGCCGATAGCAGGGGTCTGGGGGCGGTAGCCCCCAGGAACGGGACGGGTAGGGGCGGAGGGGGCGAAATCCCTACCCCTGCCACCATGACCACATGACCGCGCACTCCCACCACACCACCCGGGCCCACTCCTTCAACGCAGCCGCAGCCCAGTACGCCGCGAACCGCCCCTCCTATCCCCCGACCCTCTTCGACGCGATCGAAAACCTCGCGCACCGCCCCCTCACCGGGGCAACGGTCGTGGATGTAGGCGCCGGCACCGGCATCGCGACCGCCCGCCTCAAGGCAAGGGGCGCGCATGTGCTGGCCATCGAACCCGGCGAAGGCATGGCCGCCGAGTTCCGCCGCACGCTCCCCGACACCCCCGTCATCCGAGGCAACGGCAACGCTCTCCCCCTGGCCTCCGCCTGCGCCGACTTCGTCACCTACGCCCAGTCCTGGCACTGGACCGACCCGGCCCAGGCCATCCCGGAGGCGTTCCGCGTCCTGCGCCCGGACCGCGGCGCACTCGCCCTCTGGTGGAACACCGAAGCCCTGGACATCCCCTGGATCGAGGCGGCAGCCAACCGGGTCGAGCGCTTCCTCGGCCTCGACGCGGTCGTAACGAAGAACGGCAGCGGAGCCAAAGCCGCAGCCGCCCTGTCCACCACCCGCGTCCCGACCACCCCCACCCCGCCCACCATCAGGACCCCCACCACCCCGACACACCCCACCCCGACCCCCACCGTCCCCCTCCACATCGACCGCGACCAGGTCCGCTGGAGCCGCCGAGTCCCCCTCGACACCCACCTCGCCAACCTCGGGAGCCACTCGGCCTTCCTGGTCCTCGGTGAGGAGGGCACGAACGCCTTCCTCACCGAAGAGCGCGTCCACCTGCTCGGCACCTTCCCGGACGGCGTGGTCGAGGAGGTCTACGACGTCGAACTGATCGTCGCGACGCGTTCGTGATCCCGCTCTGCGGCCCCCTCAAGGGCCGCCGCACACGCGTGATCCAGGTGCCGCAACCCACCCAAATCCAGCCGTACGTCCCGATCGTGCGGCAGCCGCTACAACGGGTCAAGCAGCTTCGGCAGCCGTAGAAACGTCGCATGCCCGACGTCCCGTACGACCATCCCCGCGTCCCCACGGTCCACGGCCTCCACCTGCACCTGACTGATGTCTCAGGCGGTCTCGGCGACGACAAGGGCAAGCCCCACAATGACCCCCTCGAACAGATTTCCGGCAGCGATCGCCGACGCCGTCACGACAAGCCCCACCGGTTCCCCGCGATGCTCCCGCCCGAGCGGCCTCAACTCCCTTACCGGCACGAGCCTGCAGCCCGCGTGCACCAGCAGCCCCGCCGATGCAACCACCGGAGGCTAGGGCGACCCCCATGCACAGGGGCAACGCGACGAGAAAACGACCAGGGACGTGAGCAGATCTCTGTTGCGCGCGACAGCAGCACCTCCGGTGACGAGCGGGAGATGCGTAGTCGCCGAGCCGGGGGAGGGCACGACGGATCGGCGGGCCCGGCACATGACCACGCACTGAAATCCATTGTCAGAAACGGGAGTTGGGTGCGCGCCCCTCTCGCGCAACCACCACGTGAACGCGGCGGCACGCCACCCCGGACCGCCCCCTTCCGGTCACGCCGCCGCGCGCCTGCGCCGTCGGATTCGACGGGGTTGAAGGCGGCCTGATGCCGGGCTTGACGACCCCACCCCACAGGAGCAATATTCTTCACATGAGGAATATTGCTTCGGGTCCACCCGACACCGCAGAGCCGCCCACCCCCACGAGGCAGCCCGCCGTCCGCGCCGAGGCCCTCACCGTCGTACGCGGCACCCGTACCGTCCTGCGCGGACTCGACTTCGCCGTACCGCGCGGCCAGATCACCGGGCTGCTCGGCCCCTCCGGCTGCGGCAAGTCGACCCTGATGCGTGCGACCGTGGGCACCCAGGCCAAGGTGACCGGCACACTCGAAGTCCTCGGCCGCCCCGCGGGTGACGCCGCACTCCGCTCCCGCATCGGCTACGTCACCCAAGCCCCCTCCGTCTACGACGACCTGACCATCCGTCAGAATCTCGGCTACTTCGCCGCGATCCTCGACCCCGGACACGCAGGCGCCGAACGCCGCCACGCCAACGTCACTCAGGCCATCGCGGACGTCGACCTCACCTCCCACGCCGACTCGCTCGCCGGCAACCTCTCCGGCGGCCAGCGCAACCGCGTCTCCCTCGCCGTCGCCCTCCTCGGCACCCCCGAACTCCTGGTCCTCGACGAACCGACCGTCGGCCTCGATCCCGTCCTGCGCCGCGACCTCTGGAACCTCTTCCACGCCATCGCCGCCGAACGCGAGGCCACCCTGCTCGTCTCCTCCCACGTCATGGACGAGGCCGAGCGCTGCCACCGCCTCCTCCTGATGCGCGAGGGCGAGATCCTCGCCGACGACAGCCCCGACGCCCTGCGCGAACGCACCGGCTCCGACACCGTGGAAGCCGCCTTCCTCCACCTGGTCGACGAGGCGAACGCCACGGCCGACCGGCCCACGACCGGCGAGAGGTCCGGCAGCGCCTCCCGGTCCGACAACGCGGCACCCTCCGGCGACCACCCCCGCAAGGAGACCGTCCGATGAGCACGACGACCACGCCCACCACCGCACCCCGGCCCACCGGCACCCATGCGAGCCAACGCCCGAGCGCGATCAACTTCTCCCGCACCACCGCCACCGCCGCCCGCGTACTGGGCCAGCTTCGCCACGACCCGCGGACCATCGCGCTGCTGATCCTCATCCCGTGCCTGATGCTCGTACTGCTCCGCTATGTCTTCGACGGCAGCCCGCGCACCTTCGACTCCATCGGCGCCTCCCTCCTCGGGATCTTCCCGCTGATCACGATGTTCCTGGTCACCTCCATCGCCACCCTGCGCGAACGCACGTCCGGCACCCTGGAACGCCTCCTCGCCATGCCCCTCGGCAAGGGCGACCTCATCGCCGGCTACGCCCTGGCCTTCGGAGGCCTCGCCATCATCCAGTCGGCCCTGGCCACCGGCCTCGCGGTCTGGTTCCTGGGCCTCGACGTCACGGGATCCCCCTGGCTGCTCCTCCTGGTCGCCCTCCTCGACGCCCTCCTGGGCACAGCCCTCGGCCTCTTCGTCTCGGCCTTCGCGGCCTCGGAATTCCAGGCGGTCCAGTTCATGCCGGCAGTGCTCTTCCCCCAACTCCTCCTCTGCGGCCTCTTCACCCCCCGCTCGAACATGCACCCCGTCCTCGAAGCCATCTCCAACGTCCTCCCCATGTCCTACGCCGTGGAGGGCATGAGCGAAGTCCTCAACCACACCGACATGACAGCCACCTTCGTCCGCGACGCCCTGATCGTCGCGGGCTGCGCCCTACTGGTCCTGACCCTGGGCGCGGCAACCCTGCGACGCCGGACCGCGTAACCGGCGGGCCGTCCGCCCAACGGACAGCGCGCCCCATCCCGCACCCCCGGTGCGAGGATGGACACCGGACGACGCACCCCCCGGAGGGCACCCGCACCATGACCCAGAAAGTCGCAGTCCTCGGCACCGGCAAGATCGGCGAAGCCCTGCTCAGCGGAGTGATCCGGGCCGGCTGGCCCCTCGCCGACCTGCTGGTCACCGCCCGCCGCCCCGAGCGCGCCAGGGAACTCCAGGAGCGCCACGGAGTCACGGCGGTCACCAACGCCGAGGCCGCCAAGTCCGCGGACACCCTCATCCTCACGGTCAAACCGCAGGACATGGGCACCCTCCTCGACGAACTCGCCCCGCACATCCCCGCCGACCGCCTGGTCATCAGCGGCGCGGCAGGCATCCCCACCTCCTTCATCGAGGAGCGCCTGGCCGCAGGCACTCCGGTCGTCCGCGTCATGACGAACACCCCTGCCCTCGTCGACGAGGCCATGTCCGTCATCTCCGCCGGCAGCCACGCCACCGCCGCACACCTCGCCCACGCCGAGGAGATCTTCGGCGCCGTAGGCAAGACGCTCCGCGTCCCCGAGTCCCAACAGGACGCCTGCACCGCCCTCTCCGGCTCGGGTCCTGCGTACTTCTTCTACCTCGTGGAGGCCATGACGGACGCGGGCATCCTGCTCGGCCTGCCCCGCGACAAGGCCCACGACCTCATCGTCCAGTCGGCGATCGGCGCCGCCGTGATGCTCCGCGACAGCGGGGAACACCCCGTGAAGCTGCGCGAGAACGTCACATCCCCCGCGGGCACCACGATCAACGCCATCCGCGAACTGGAGAACCACGGTGTGCGCGCAGCCCTGATCGCCGCACTGGAGGCAGCCCGCGACCGCAGCCGCGAACTGGCCTCCGGCAACAGCTAGAAGAACCGGGGCCGGGCCCGCCCCCGGCCCCACCGTCCTTCAGCCCTGCCGCCCACCGTCCTTCAGCCCGCCGCCAGCAGACCGATCGCCCGATAGGCCGCGTCCACCCTCGGCCGCGCCATCTCCCGCGCCTTCGCCGCCCCGTCCCGCAACACCCCCTCCACGTACGCAGGATCCGCGCACAACTCCTTGTGCCTCTCCTGTACGGGCCTGAGGAGCTCGACCACGGCCTCGGCGGTGTCCTTCTTCAAAGCTCCGTACGACTCATATACACCGCCCAAGGCCTCGGGGTTCCCACCCTCACAGGCCGCGAGAATCTCCAGCAGATTCGAGACCCCCGGCCGAGCCTCCCGGTCGTACGCCACGTCCTGCCCACTGTCGGTCACGGCCCGCATGATCTTCTTCCGCACGGCCTCCGGCTCGTCGAGCAGATAGACCACCCCTGGCCCGACGTCATCGCTCTTCCCCATCTTCGACGTCGGCTCCTGCAGATTCATGACCCGCGCAGCAACCTCCGGACGCGTGGCCCGAGGCACCACGAACGTGTGCCCGTACCGCTGGTTGAACCGCACAGCCAGATCCCGGGTCAGTTCCACGTGCTGCGTCTGGTCATCACCCACCGGCACCTCATCGGTCCCGTACGCCAGGATGTCCGCCGCCATCAGCACGGGATACGTCAACAGCGACAGCCGCACACTCCCACCGCGCTCCCGCTCCCGCGCGGCCTTCTCCTTGTACTGGATCATCCGCCGCATCTCCCCGTCGGTCGCGACGCACTCCAGCAGATACGACAGCCGCGCGTGTTCGTCCACATGACTCTGTACGAACACGGTGCACAGCTCCGGATCGAGCCCCGACGCCAGCAACAACGTCGCCGCCTGCCGACTGAGCCTGCGTACGCGCCCCGGATCGTGGTCCACGGTCAGCGCGTGCAGATCGACGATGCAGAACAGAGCATCGGCCCGGTGCTGATCGACGTCGGCCCACCGCCGTACGGCGCCCAGATAGTTTCCCAGCGTCAGATGCCCGGTCGGCTTGACCCCACTGAAGATCCGCGTCATCTCTCCACCTCCTGGTCGAGGCTGCCGCACCCGCCGGCCGGCTCTCCAGGAGGGAGATACAAAAACGGCCGCCGAAGCGGCGGCCGTTGAGTACATACGTGAGTACGGCCGCCGTCAGGCGGCCCACCACTGCTGGGTGCACGTATGCGTAGTCATGGCTCCACAGTACGCCGTCGGGGCGCCTTCAGGACCTGAGTTGACACACCTCCACCCCGTACGTAATGTTCTCCGGGCTGTCCGACGTGAGCGCCGACTCCGGTCGGTCCCCGGACGGCCATTCCGCAACAAGCACTCAACGAACGACGAACCGTCGTCGGCTCGTTTTGCTGTGCGTTTGCGAAATGAGGAATCCGCGTTCGAAAGGACGTCACCCCCGATTAGCTCGGGAGCCGGGATTCCGCTAATGTCTCACTCGTCGGAACGGCCCTCGAGCCGCGAAGACAAGCCCCCTGACTGGGAATCAGGCCCGAAAGGATCTGATAGAGTCGGAACCGCCGGAAAGGGAAACGCGAAAGCGGAAACCTGAAAAGCACCGAGGAAATCGGATCCGGAAACGGTCTGATAGAGTCGGAAACGCAGGACCGAAGGGAAACGCCCGGAGGAAAGCCTGAGAGAGTCTCTCGGGTGAGTACGAAGGA
>NZ_JBHXMF010000086.1:0-32127 GCF_042721055.1 Streptomyces sp. NPDC058470 | reverse complement strand
GTTCCGGCGGGCTCGGTACCGCCGGAACACGCCGTGGGGGTGCTCGCCGTCGCGGCGGAGAAGAGGTATCCGCCCCGGACGGCGGTTACCTCTTCTCCCGCGGAGCAGGAAACCCTGCGGAGCCGCAATCCCGCGGCGCCGGAACGGCGTCAGCCCTGGCGGCGCGCCAGCGCCATGGTTCGGTGGGCGCCTGCCACCACCGCCGCGTCGATGAAGGTGCCGTTGGGGAGGGCCTGGGCGCCGGGGGTGGTGGTGGCTGCCTTGAGGATGGACTCGGCGGTTTCGATTTCCTCCGGGGTCGGGAGGTAGGCCCGCTCGATGACCGGGAGCTGGCGGGGGTGGATGGCCGTGCGGCCGAGGAAGCCGAGGGCGCGGCCGTGGGCGCAGGAGGCGGCGAGGCCTTCGAGGTCGCGGATGTCGGGGTGGATCGACTGGGCGGGCGGGGCCAGGCCGGCTGCGCGGGCGGCCACGACGACGCGGGCGCGGGACCAGTCCAGGCCCGCGTCACCCCGTACGCCCAGGTCCGCACGGAGGTCGGCCTCGCCGAGCGCGATGCCGCGCAGGGCAGGGTGGGCGGAGGCGATGGTGAAGGCCTGTTCCACGCCGAGGGCCGTTTCCAGGAGGGCGTACAGGGGGATCGCGCCTCCGCCGGAGGAGGGCGCGTCCTCCGCGACCCTGACGACCTCGGCGGGCGAGGTCACCTTGGGCAGGCGGAGTCCCGACAGGCCGGGAAGCGGAGAGAGGGTCTTGAGGTCGGCTTCCGCGTGGGGGCTGTCCAGGGCGTTCACCCGGACGTGGACCGGGACCGGCTGGGGCTCGGAGAGGAGTTCCGCGGTGGCCGCGCGGGCGTACTCCTTGCGGTCCGGGGCGACCGCGTCCTCCAGGTCGACGAGGACGACGTCCGAGCCCGACACCAGCGCCTTCGCGACGACCTCCGGGCGGTCCCCGGGAACGTACAGCCAAGTGAGGGGAAAGGGGTGCACGGTCATAGCGCGCCCTCCGAGCGCAGGGCGTCGATCTCCCCGTCCGTCAGGCCGAGTTCGGTGAGGACCGTGTCCGTGTCCGCGCCGTGCGGGCGGCCCGCCCAGTGGATGGCGCCGGGGGTGGCGGAGAGGCGGAAGAGGACGTTCTGCATGCGCAGGGGGCCCAGTTCGGGGTCGTCGACGGTGGTGATGGTGTCCAGGGCCTGGTACTGGGGGTCCGTCATCACGTCCCGTACGTCCTGGATGGGAGCCACCGCCGCCTCCGCCTTCTCGAAGGCCTCCAGGACCTCGGTGCGGGTGCGGCCGGCGATCCAGCTGCCGACCGCCTCGTCCAGGACGTCCGCGTGGCGGGCGCGGTCCGCGCCGGTCGCGAACCACGGCTCGTCGATCAGCTCGGGGCGGCCGACCAGCCGCATCAGGCGTTCCGCGATCGACTGGGCGGAGGTGGAGACGGCGACCCAGGAACCGTCCGCCGTCCGGTAGGTGTTGCGGGGCGCGTTGTTCGCGGAGCGGTTGCCGGTGCGGGGCTGGACGTGGCCCAACTGGTCGTACCAGAGCGGCTGCGGGCCAAGGACGGTCAGGATCGGCTCGATGATCGCCATGTCGATGACCTGGCCCTCGCCGGTGCGCTCGCGGGCCGTCAGCGCGGTCATCACGGCGTACGCCGTCGCAAGCCCCGCGATCGAGTCGGCGAGGCCGAAGGGCGGCAGGGTCGGCGGGGCGTCCGGCTCACCGGTGATCGCCGCGAAACCGCTCATCGCCTCGGCGAGGGTGCCGAAGCCGGGGCGGTGCGCGTACGGGCCGAACTGGCCGAAGCCGGTGACCCGGGCGAGGACGAGACGGGGGTTCGCCGCTGAGAGTTCCGCCCAGCCGAGGTCCCACTTCTCCAGCGTGCCGGGACGGAAGTTCTCGATGACCACGTCGGCGGTGGCGGCGAGGCGGAGGAGGGTCGCGCGGCCGCCCGGCTTCGACAGGTTGAGAGTGATCGTGCGTTTGTTGCGGCCCAGGAGCTTCCACCAGAGGCCGACGCCGTCCTTCGACGGGCCGTGGCCCCTGGACGGGTCGGGCTTGGCCGGATGCTCGATCTTGATGACCTCCGCGCCGAAGTCACCGAGCATGGTCGCGGCGAGCGGGCCGGCGAAGAGGGTGGCGAGGTCGAGGACGCGCAGGCCGGTGAGGGGCGCCTGCCCCGGGTGCGCGCTCATGAGGTGGACCGCAGGGTGTGCGAGGCCTGGGTGTCGATCTCGGCACGGTAGGGCATCGAGGACGTCGCCCCGATCCGCTGTACCGACAGCGCGGCGGCGGCCGACGCCCAGCGCAGGGCCTCCGGCATCTCCCGGCCCTCGGCGAGTGCCACCGCGAGGGTGCCGACGAAGGTGTCGCCCGCGCCGGTCGTGTCCACGGCGGTCACCCGGGGCGCGTGCACGGTCAGTGGTTCGGCGCCCCGGGCCGCGTACAGGCTGCCCGCCGAACCCAGCGTGATGACGACCTCCGGGACCTGGTCGAGCAGTGCGGCGGCTGCCCGGCGGGGGTCGGTGACGCCGGTGAGCGCGGCGGCCTCGTACTCGTTGGGCACCAACAGGTCGATGGCGGCGAGGAGTTCGGGTGGCAGCGGCTGGACCGGGGACGGGGTCAGGATGGTGCGTACGCCGTGGCTGCGCGCGGCTTCGGCGCCCGCGAGAACGGCCGACTGCTGGATTTCGAGCTGGAGCAGAAGCCCGTCGGCGGTGGCGATGAGGCCCTCGTCGCCGGGGGCGAGGTCGGTGACGCTGCCGTTCGCGCCGGGGATGACGACGATCGCGTTGCCGCCCTCGTCGTCGACGACGATGTGCGCGGTGCCGGACGGGCCCTCGGTGGTGCGCAGATGATCGGTGTTCACGCCCGAGTGCTCCAGCGTGGAACGGAGTTGGCTGCCGAAGGCGTCCACGCCGACCGCGCCGATCAACGAGACGTCGGCGCCCGCGCGCACCGCGGCCACCGCCTGGTTGGCGCCCTTGCCTCCGGGGATCGTACGGAACTCCCTGCCCGTCACGGTCTCTCCGCGCTGCGGGGCCTTGGCGACGTACGCGACGAGGTCCATGTTCGTGCTGCCGAGTACGGCGATATGGGTCATGGGCGGGGTGCCTCCCGGCGGGTGAGCTGGTGGGTCAGCTGGGCGAGGGTGTCGAAGCCGGTGCCGTTGAAGTCGGCGATCGAGGTGGCCAGACGGTTCTTGAGGGGGCTGGTCCAGCGGTCGGGGAGGGCGGCGGGGTCTCCCGCGAGCAGGCCCGCGATGCTGCCCGCCGTCGCGCCGTTCGAGTCCGTGTCCCAGCCGCCCGACACCGCGCGGCAGATGGAGCCGGAGAAGTCGCCGTTCGCGTGGGTGAGTGCGGCGGCGATCAGGGCGGTGTTGGGGATGGCGTGGACCCAGTGGTAGGCGCTGTGGGTGGTGTGGAGTTCGTCCACGACGACGTCGAAGTCGTCGTGTGTTGCGGCGAGTTGGATCGCCTGGTGGATCGCCTTTGCCAGGCGGGAGGTGGGGGGTACGACGGTGAGCCCGGTGCGGAGACAGGCGTGGATGTCGCTGGTTACGGTGGCCGCCTCGGCGATGGTGGCCGCCGTGAACATCGCCGCGTAGACGCCGTTCGCCGTGTGGGTGAGGGTGGCGTCGCGGTGGGCCTGTTCCGCGGCGGCCGCCGGGTCGCCTGGGTTCGTCCAGCCGTGCACGTCCGCGCGGATCAGGGCGCCGATCCATTCGCGGAACGGGTTGCGGTGGCCGGCCGTCTGTGGGGGCTCGATGCCGGTGAGGAGGTTGCGGTAGGCGATACGTTCCGCGGTGAACGTGCGGCCTGCGGGGAGTTCGTCCAGCCAGAGTCGGGCGACGTCGGTGGTGGTGAAATCCCTCCCGTGGCGTTGGAGCAACAGGGTGTTCAGTAGGGGGTAGTTGAGGTCGTCGTCCTCCGGCATGCCGTCGATGTTCTCGGCGAGGGAGGTTGGCGCGGAGCGCTTGTTCCACGGGTACGTGTGGGTGAGTTCCGCGGGGACGCCTTTTGCGGTGAACCAGGTGTGCAGGGGCCAGTTGCCGGTGGCTCGGGCGAGTTCTCGGATGCCGCGGAGGGGGAGTTTTTCCACCGGTTTGCCGAGTAGGCAACCTGCGGCTCGGCCCAACCAGGCGGCTTCCAGGTGGGCCTGGGTGGGGGTGGAGGTTGGGGTGGGTGCGCTTGCCTGCGCTTGCAGGGTGCCGCTCTCTGTGGGACGGGCGCCGCCCCTAGCGGCACGCATGCCCACAGCGAGGTTGGGGGTGGCGGCACCCGGTGCCTGCGGGGCCGCAGTATGCGAGGGCCAGATCGGGCAGTGGGCCTTGATCTGGGTGAGGTCTGTGGGTTCTTGGTCCGCCAATCTGCTTGGCAGGTCGGCCAGTTCGTCCAGGAGGTCATCCGCCAGTGCCCGCAGGTGTGGTGCGGCCGGAGTTGGGGACGCACCCGCGTGGGACGGGGCCGCCGGGCCGCCCGCCGCTTGCCAGCGGGCAGCGATGGGTGCCGGGTCTCGGCCGTCCTGGGTCGCCTGGGCGAGTTCGTGGCCGACGAGGTCCTCGGGCTGGACCCAGGTCAGGCGGAGGCCGGTCATCGTGGGCCGGCCAGTGTGGCGTACGCCGTCTCGTGCGTTCGTCTGCGCTGTACGTCCCGTTCGAAGATCTCCTGGGTGACCTCCGTGAGCGCCTTCGCGGGCGCGTCGAGGTCGAGGCGGCTGGACTCCGCGACCGTCTTGGCCCAGTCGCGGGGGATCTCCGAGCCGAGCGCGCCGGCGAGGGCGCCGGACATGGTGGCGATGGAGTCGCAGTCGCGGCCGTAGTTCACGGAGCCGAGCACCGCGTGGCCGTAGTCGCCGCCGGAGATCACCAACATGCCCAGCGCGATGGGGAGTTCCTCGATCGCGTGCAGCCGGGAGGGGCGGCGGGCGCCGAGTGAGGGGGACCGGTAGTCGGGACCCACCGTGTCGAACGGGGTCACCGCTTCGCGCAGCGGGCCCAGCGCCGACTCGAAGTTCGTGTGGCGGGCGGCGACTTCGCAGACCGCCTCGATGGCGGCGCGGGTGCCGTCCTTCGCCAGGGCCAGGCAGGTGTCGATCACGGAGGCGGGGGTGGCCCCGGGGACGCAGGCCGCCGCCACCGCCGCCGCGAAGACGCCGGCGGCCTCGCGGCCGTACGACGACTGGTGGGCGCCAGCGATGTCGAGCGCCTCGGCGTACGCTGCCGTCGGGTTGGCGGCGTTGACCAGGCCGACCGGGGCCATGTACATCGTGGCACCGCAGTTGACGATGTTGCCGGTGCCCGCCTCCCGGGGGTCGATGTGACCGTAGTGGAGGCGGGCCACCAGCCACTTCTCCGCGAGGAAGATCCGCTGGAGGGGAAGGGCCTCCGCCTCCAGCTCGGGGATCCAGCGTGGGTTGCCCATGAGGTCGGGGACCAGGTGCTCGGCGACGGCGTACGCGTCGAGGTGGTCGCGGACCGTGGCGTACACGCGCACCAGCGCGTGGGTCATCAAGGTGTCGTCGGTGACGTGCCCGTCGCCCTTGTGGTACGGGGCGATGGGACGGGCGGTGCGCCAGGCGTCGCCGTTCCAGGGGCCGACGACGCCGTGCACCCGGCCGCCGTGGCGCTCCACGATCTGCGCGGGGGTGTAGCCCTCGACGGGGCCGCCGAGGGCGTCGCCCACCGCGGCCCCGACGAGGCTTCCGGTGATCCGCTCTTCCAGACTTGCTGCTCCTTTGGGCGTCATGCCCGAATCATCCCTCTGGGGTCGTCAGTTCCATCGCTTCGAGGAGATCGGCGAGTCCGATGAGATCCGTGCCGGTCAGACGGGGCAGGGCGCAGCCGGAGAGAGTGCGGCAGGCGTCTCGCCAGGTGGCCGGGATCGCGTCGCCGCCGCCGAGTGCGCCGGTGAGGGCGCCCGCGAGGGCGGGGGCCGAGTCGGCGACGCGGGACAGGCATGCTGCGGCGGGTACCGCCTCGGCGATCCGGCCGCGCGCGGCGGTGGCGAGTGCGAGGGCGACGGGGACGGTTTCCGCCGCCGCGATGCCGTAGCTGTACACGTGGTCGACGATCTGGTGTTCCAGCAGGGGCACCAGGGCGAACGTGCCCCCGCTGGCGCGGGCCAGGTTCAGCGCGTACCGGGCGTTGCGGCCGATCTCCGTCGACTCGGGGAGTTCGGCGAGGGCGGCGTCCGCGCAGGCGTCGACGTCGGCACCGGCGAGGGCGAGCGAGATGGCGGCGGCCATCGCGCGGGCGCCGTGCACGCCGTCGCCGTCCTGGGTGTAGCGGGCGTCGAACTCGGCGAGTTCCGCGGCGAGTCGGGGGTCGCCCGGGTGGGCCACGGCGAGCACGCAGGCCCGTACGCAGGCCGCGTCGTCGAAGTAGTGGGGGTTGTCGTGGCCGGTGGCGGGCGGGCGCAGGCCGGCGGCGAGGTTGCCTAGTCCGGCCCGTACGGAGATCCGGGCGCGCAGGGGGAGCAGGGCCGATTCGACCTCGGGGGCGCGGTCCGCTGCCGCGGCGACCTCGCTGGCGATCGCGTTCCACGACAGGTCGATCGACGCCCGCATGCGCCGCTCGCGGCTCAGGTCTCCGAGCGCGATCGCGTCCCCGGCCCGCAGTACCGCCTCCGCCGCGAACGCCGCCCACTCCGCGTCGTCCGACGGGCCGAGCCGCAGGGGCTCCGGCGGCTGGTTCAGCGCGATCGGCACGGGCAGCGTCGTCGTCGCGTTCTGCTCCGCGAACGTGTCCAGTTCCCGGGTCAGACGCCGCGTCCACTCGGGCATCCGGGCGGCGCGATGCCGGGCCGCGGGCCAGCCCGCGGCGTCGCCTGCGGCGAGGCCGAGGAGGAGACCCTCGATGCGACGGGGGTGCCCCGAGGGGGCGGTCTCTCTCGCGTCGCGGGGGACGGGAGCTGCCGCGGGGGCGGGACCCGCGGTGGGGGCGGGACCCGTCGCGGAGCCGGGATCCGTGATGGGGCCGGGATCCACTGCGTGGGCGCAGCCCGCCGCGGGGACGGGACGCACTACGAGGAGAGCATCCGCCGCAGGAACAGTGTTTGCCGAGAGGACTGCGTCCGAGGAGGGGACCTTGTCCGCCCCGAGGGCGGAGGCGGCCCGGGGGTGAGCGGTATCTGTGGAGAGGGCGGTGTCTGCGGAGGGGACACTGTTTGCCCGGAGGGCGGAGGCGCCCCGGGGGTGAGCGGTATTTGTGGGGACGGCGGTGTCTGGGGAGGGGACATTGTTTGCCGAGTGGGCGGATTCCGCAGGGAGGGCGGTGCCTGCTGAGGGGGTGGCACTCACTGCAGGGGCGGAGTCCGTGAGGGCAGGGTCTGCGGAGAGGACAGCGTCCGCCGCCGGGGCCGAGTCCGCCGACAGGGCCAGGCCCTCGCCCGGGTCGTCTCCCACCAGGCCGGGGTTCACCGCTGCCCCTCGTTCTGGTCGGCGGCCAGGGCGAACACGTCCGGATCGGGGGTGGGCCACGCGCCGCCCGGCCCCGCGTCCCGCGCGAGCTCGCGCGGATCTAGTGCGGGCCCAGCCCCTGCCCGTACGGGCTGAGCTCCCTCCCGTACGGGCCGGTCCCCTTCCCGTACGGGCTGACCTTCCTCTCGTACGAGCCCTGCCATCTCCCGTGCGGCCCGGCCGTCCTCCCGTACAACCTCGTCCCAGCCCTGTACGAGCCCGTCATCATCCCGTACGCGTCGTCCCCCGGCCGCCCACTTCCCGTCATCCCCCGGTGTCAGGAGTTCCGCCACGTCCAGTACGTGGTGGCCCGCCATGGAGGGGAGGCAGCTGCCCAGGGCGGGGCCGATCGCCGCAGCCCAGGCGGCCGGGATCGATGAGGCGCCGCGGGTCGCCCCGGCGAGTGCGCCTGCGACTGCTGCTGTGGTGTCCGCGTCGCGGCCCATGTTCACGGCGGTGAGGACGGACTCGGTGAAGTCGCCGTCGGCGGCCGCGTACGCGCCGAAGGCGAGGGCGACGGCCTCGGGGGCGAGGTCGGTCCAGGGGTAGCCGCCGATGACGACCGCCGAGCGGACCGCGCGTTCGCCGCGGTGGGCGACGGCGACCGCGCGGCGCAGGGAACGGGCGGTCCAGGAGTCGTCCGGGATGACGGCAAGGGCGGAGGCGACGACGGCGATGGTCGGGGCGCCCGCCATGGCCGCCGCGACGCCCGCAGCGACCGCCTGGCCGCCGTAGATGCCCTCGCCCTCGTGGCTCACCGAGCCGTCGATCGCCACCAGTCGGGCCGCCTCGGCGGGGCGACCCGCGGCGAAGACGCCGAAGGGCGCCGCGCGCATCGCGAGCCCGTCGCTCCACGCGTGCCGGTGCTGCGCGGAGATCGGTGCGGCGAGGCCCCGGCGGAGGTTCTCCAGGGTGCCGCGCTCGCTGAAGCCGGCGCCCCGGAACGGACCCTCGTCCCGGTCCGCGATCCACTGGTGCCAGGCCGCCTCGACATGGGCCACGGTGAGCGCCGAGCCGTGCCTGGCCAGCAGCAGGCCGGAGAAGATCGCGTACTCGGTGTCGTCGGTTCCGGCCGGACGTTCGGCGACGTACCCCGTGATCCGGCCCCACTTCGCGCGGATCTCGGACGGTTTCATGTTCTCGGCGGGCGCGCCGAGCGCGTCTCCGACGGCGAGACCGAGCAGCGCGCCGCGCGCCCGTTCGCGGAGTCCGGCGGCGTCCCCGGAGGCCGGGGCCGAGGGAATGCAGGCGATGGAAGCCATACGGTGCTGCTCCTCTCAGGGCTCCATCGCCGGCGTTCGCGGCGAATCAACGCGCGGACACCTGAGAGACCCGCGCGGAACCCTTAGCGGATCTGTCCCACCTCCGCGGTTCAGCAGAGCCTCGCGCACCTCAGCATCACCCGGTCGACATCTGCGCGTCATCTGCCACGGATGAGCGAGAAACCGTAAACGTGCAGGTAAGCCCAGCCTTTCCTTGCTGGCGAGCTCGAAATTATCGGCGTACTTTGGCTGTTGTCGAAATATAGAACCAGTCCAAGAAGTGCACCCCTGGGGGACCCGCATGGCCATCATCGAGACCGAAGCGACGCTGCACGAGGCGCACCGCGACAACCACACCCACCGGGACGTCAACGGCGGCTGGCTGCGCCCCGCGGTGTTCGGTGCGATGGACGGCCTGGTCTCCAACCTGGCGCTCATGACCGGCGTCGCCGGCGGAGCCGTGTCGCATCAGACGATCGTCATCACCGGGCTCGCGGGTCTCGCGGCCGGCGCCTTCTCCATGGCGGCCGGCGAGTACACCTCCGTCGCCTCGCAGCGCGAGCTGGTCGAGGCCGAACTCGACGTCGAGCGGCGGGAGTTGAGGAAGCACCCGAAGGACGAGGAGCGGGAGCTCGCCGAGCTGTACGAGAGTCGCGGTGTCGAGGCCTCACTCGCGCGCGAGGTCGCCCGGCAACTGTCCCGCGACCCCGAACAGGCCCTGGAGATACATGCCCGCGAAGAGTTGGGCATCGACCCCGGTGACTTGCCGTCCCCGACCGTCGCCGCGGTGTCGAGCTTCGGCTCCTTCGCGCTGGGCGCCCTGCTCCCCGTACTGCCGTTCCTGCTCGGGGCGACGGCCCTGTGGCCCGCGCTGCTGCTCGCGCTGATCGGGCTCTTCGCCTGCGGCGCGGTCGTGGCCAGGGTGACCGCGCGAAGCTGGTGGTACAGCGGGCTGCGGCAGCTCGCCCTCGGCGGTGCCGCGGCGGGTGTGACGTACGTCCTGGGCAGTCTGTTCGGTGCGGCCGTAGGATGACATGTTGGGCGCCTATGCGGCCGACCGCATAAGTAGTCGTTACCCGGCGGTTTCGAACGCTTAACCACTGGGCATGAGCCGTAAGCGCTGTGGGCAATGAAGCCCTCTCTGCACAACCGTGGCGGGTGACGTTGCCTGCCACGCTCCGGGTCGACGGACACGGATCTGTCCGATTGACCCCCTTAAACTCCACCGCCGTGCGCGGTACCCCCCGCGCCCCCTCGGTGTCCGCATGTTGGAACGTGGTATCCGGTTCCCGAGAACCGCCCCATCATGTAACCTGCACGAAATTTTGCGCACATAAAGCAGAGGGCCAACGTCGTCCCTCGGCACTTGCAAATGCCACGACGACGACGGGAGAGCCGATGCGTACGCCGCGCCAGCCGTCCCAGCACTCCACGAATGGCCAGAAGTGGTCCTTCATGGATGCTCGCCCTGCCGCCCAGGGTATGTACGACCCCCGCAACGAGCACGACGCCTGTGGCGTCGGCTTCGTGGCCACCCTCACCGGTGAGGCGAGCCACGCGCTGGTCGAGCAGGCGCTCACGGTTCTGCGCAACCTGGAGCACCGAGGAGCCACCGGCGCCGAACCCGACTCGGGTGACGGCGCGGGCATCCTCTCCCAGGTGCCGGACGCCTTCCTCCGTGCGGTGGCCGGATTCGAGCTGCCCGCGGCCGGTGCGTACGCGGTGGGTATCGCCTTCCTGCCCGAGGACGGCCTCACCGACGCCGTCTCACGTATCGAGACGATCGCCGCCGACGAGGGCCTTACCGTCCTCGGCTGGCGCGAGGTACCGACCGCCCCCGAGCTGCTCGGCGCCACCGCGCGTTCGACCATGCCCGCCTTCCGTCAGGTCTTCGTGACCGACGGCGGGTCCGCTGCTTCTTCAACGGGCATCGACCTCGATCGCAAGGCCTTCGTGCTGCGCAAGCGCGCCGAGCGCGAGGCCGACGTGTACTTCCCGTCGCTCTCCGCCCGCACCATCGTCTACAAGGGCATGCTGACCACCGGCCAGCTGGAGCCCTTCTTCCCGGACCTGTCCGACCGCCGCTTCGCCTCCGCGATCGCGCTCGTGCACTCCCGGTTCTCCACGAACACCTTCCCGAGCTGGCCGCTCGCCCACCCGTACCGCTTCGTCGCACACAACGGTGAGATCAACACGGTCAAGGGCAACCGTAACTGGATGGCGGCCCGCGAGTCCCAGCTCGTCTCCGACCTCTTCGGCGACGAGGACAAGCTCGGCCGGATCTTCCCGATCTGTACGCCCGAGGCGTCCGACTCCGCCTCCTTCGACGAGGTGCTCGAACTCCTGCACCTCGGCGGCCGCTCCCTCCCGCACTCCGTGCTGATGATGATCCCGGAGGCCTGGGAGAACCACGCCTCCATGGCCCCGGCCCGCCGCGCCTTCTACCAGTTCCACGCCACGATGATGGAGCCCTGGGACGGCCCGGCCTGCGTCACCTTCACCGACGGCACCCAGGTCGGCGCGGTCCTCGACCGCAACGGTCTGCGCCCCGGCCGCTACTGGGTCACCGACGAGGGCCTCGTCGTCCTCGGCTCCGAGGTCGGCGTCCTCGACATCGACCCCGCGAAGGTCGTCCGCAAGGGCCGCCTCCAGCCCGGCAAGATGTTCCTCGTCGACACCGCCGAGCACCGCATCATCGAGGATGAGGAGATCAAGGACGGCCTCATCGCCGAGAAGCCGTACGCGGAGTGGCTGGAAGCCGGCGAGATCGAGCTCTCCGACCTGCCCGAGCGCGAGCACATCGTGCACACCCACGCCTCGGTCACCCGCCGCCAGCAGACCTTCGGCTACACCGAGGAAGAGCTGCGCATCATCCTCGCGCCGATGGCGAACACCGGTGGCGAGCCGCTCGGCTCCATGGGCACGGACTCGCCGATCGCGGCCCTGTCCGAGCGCCCCCGGCTGCTCTTCGACTACTTCACCCAGCTCTTCGCGCAGGTCACCAACCCGCCGCTGGACGCGATCCGCGAGGAGCTCGTCACCTCCCTGCGCTCCTCCCTCGGCCCCGCGAGCAACCTCCTCGAGCCGACCGCCGCGTCCTGCCGCAGCGTCACCCTGCCCTTCCCGGTGATCGACAACGACGAGCTGGCCAAGCTCATCCACATCAACGCCGACGGCGACATGCCGGGCATGAAGGCCGCGACCCTCTCCGGTCTCTACCGGGTCAGCGGCGGCGGCGCCTCACTCGCCGCCCGCCTCGACGAGATCTGCGTCGAGGCCGACGCCGCCATCGAGAACGGCGCCCGGCTGATCGTCCTCTCGGACCGGCACTCCGACGCCGAGCACGCGCCGATCCCGTCGCTGCTGCTCACCGCGGCCGTCCACCACCACCTCATCCGCACCAAGCAGCGCACCCAGGTCGGCCTCCTGGTCGAGGCGGGCGATGTCCGCGAGGTCCACCACGTGGCCCTCCTCATCGGCTTCGGCGCCGCGGCCGTCAACCCGTACCTGGCGATGGAGTCCGTCGAGGACCTGGTCCGCGCCGGCACCTTCCTGCGCGGCATCGAGCCCGAGCAGGCCATCCGCAACCTGATCTACGCGCTCGGCAAGGGCGTCCTCAAGGTCATGTCCAAGATGGGCATCTCGACCGTCGCCTCCTACCGCGGCGCCCAGGTCTTCGAGGCCGTCGGCCTGGACCAGGCCTTCGTCAGCAAGTACTTCAGCGGCACCGCGACGAAGATCGGCGGCGCCGGACTCGACGTCGTCGCCAAGGAGGTCGCGGCCCGGCACGCGAAGGCGTACCCGGCCTCCGGCATCGCGCCCGCGCACCGCGCCCTCGACATAGGCGGCGAGTACCAGTGGCGCCGCGAGGGCGAGCCGCACCTGTTCGACCCGGAGACGGTCTTCCGCCTCCAGCACTCCACGCGCACCGCCCGCTACGACATCTTCAAGAAGTACACGGACCGGGTGAACGAGCAGTCCGAGCGGCTCATGACGCTCCGCGGACTCTTCGGCTTCAAGTCGGACCGTCAGCCGATCTCCATCGACGAGGTCGAGTCGGTCGAGGAGCTCGTCAAGCGCTTCTCCACCGGCGCCATGTCGTACGGCTCCATCTCCAAGGAGGCGCACGAGACCCTCGCCATCGCCATGAACCAGCTGGGCGGCAAGTCCAACACGGGTGAGGGCGGCGAGGACGCGGACCGTCTCTACGACCCCGCGCGCCGTTCGTCGATCAAGCAGGTCGCCTCCGGCCGCTTCGGTGTGACGAGTGAGTACCTCGTCAACGCGGACGACATCCAGATCAAGATGGCGCAGGGTGCCAAGCCCGGCGAGGGCGGCCAGCTGCCCGGCCACAAGGTGTACCCGTGGGTCGCCAAGACCCGGCACAGCACCCCCGGCGTGGGCCTCATCTCCCCGCCGCCGCACCACGACATCTACTCCATCGAGGACCTCGCCCAGCTCATCCACGACCTCAAGAACGCCAACCCGCAGGCCCGCATCCACGTGAAGCTGGTCTCCGAGGTCGGCGTCGGCACGGTCGCCGCGGGTGTCTCCAAGGCGCACGCGGATGTCGTCCTCATCTCCGGCCACGACGGCGGTACGGGTGCTTCACCCCTCACCTCCCTGAAGCACGCGGGCGGTCCCTGGGAGCTGGGCCT
This sequence comes from Streptomyces sp. NPDC058470, assembly GCF_042721055.1. NCBI lineage: Bacteria > Bacillati > Actinomycetota > Actinomycetes > Kitasatosporales > Streptomycetaceae > Streptomyces > Streptomyces sp. NPDC058470. The sequence goes on along the minus strand of NZ_JBHXMF010000086.1, from coordinate 18,756 downwards.
GGCCGAGACCCAGCAGACGCTGCTCCTGAACGGCCTGCGCGACCGGATCGTCGTACAGACCGACGGCCAGCTGAAGACCGGCCGTGACGTCGTCATCGCCGCGCTGCTCGGCGCCGAGGAGTTCGGTTTCGCGACCGCGCCGCTCGTCGTCTCCGGCTGCATCATGATGCGCGTCTGCCACCTGGACACCTGCCCGGTCGGCATCGCCACCCAGAACCCGGTGCTCCGCGAGCGGTTCGCCGGCAAGGCCGAGTACATCGTGAACTTCTTCCGGTTCATCGCCGAGGAGGTCCGCGAGATCCTCGCCGAGCTGGGCTTCCGCACCATCCAGGAGGCCGTCGGCCACGCCGAGAACCTCGACGTCGAGCGGGCGATCACCCACTGGAAGGCGCAGGGCCTGGACCTGAGCCCCCTCTTCTACGTGCCCGAACTGCCCGAGGGCACCCCGCTGCACCAGGTCATCCAGCAGGACCACGGCCTGGAGAAGGCGCTCGACAACGAGCTGATCAAGCTCGCCGCCGACGCCCTTGCCGCGTCCAGCGCCACCGACGCCCAGCCGGTCCGCGCCCAGGTCGCGATCCGCAACATCAACCGCACGGTCGGCACCATGCTCGGCCACGAGGTGACGAAGAAGTTCGGCGGCGCGGGCCTGCCCGACGACACCATCGACATCACCTTCACCGGCTCGGCGGGCCAGTCCTTCGGCGCCTTCCTGCCGCGCGGTGTCACGCTGCGCCTGGAGGGCGACGCCAACGACTACGTCGGCAAGGGCCTCTCCGGCGGACGCGTCATCGTCCGTCCCGACCGGGGCGCCGACCACCTCGCCGAGTACTCGACGATCGCGGGCAACACCATCGCGTACGGCGCGACGGGCGGCGAGATCTTCCTGCGCGGCCGCACCGGCGAACGCTTCTGCGTCCGCAACTCCGGCGCGACGGTCGTGGCCGAGGGCGTGGGCGACCACGGCTGCGAGTACATGACCGGCGGTCACGCGGTCGTCCTCGGCGAGACGGGACGGAACTTCGCGGCCGGCATGTCCGGCGGTATCGCGTACGTCCTCGACCTGAACCCCGACAACGTGAACGTCAGCAGCACCGGGGCCGTCGAGACCCTCGACGACGCCGACGCCCAATGGCTGCACGACGTGGTGCGCCGGCACGCGGAGGAGACCGCTTCGACGGTCGCCGAGAAGCTCCTCGCCGAGTGGCCCGCGTCGGTGGACCGCTTCAGCAAGATCATCCCCAGCACTTACAAGGCAGTACTCGCCGCCAAGGACGCCGCCGAGCGAGCCGGACTCCCCGAGTCCGAGATCACCGAGAAGATGATGGAGGCGGCGACCAATGGCTGATCCCAAGGGCTTTTTGAACCATGGCCGCGAGGTCGCCAGGACCCGTCCGGTCGGCGAGCGCGTCAGGGACTGGAACGAGGTCTACGTCCCGGGCTCACTGCTCCCGATCATCCCCACGCAGGCCAGCCGCTGCATGGACTGCGGCATCCCGTTCTGCCACAACGGCTGTCCGCTGGGGAACCTGATCCCCGAGTGGAACGACTACGCCTACCGCGAGGACTGGTCCGCCGCCTCCGAGCGCCTGCACGCCACGAACAACTTCCCGGAGTTCACCGGCCGGCTGTGCCCCGCTCCCTGCGAGTCGGCGTGTGTGCTCGGCATCAACCAGCCCGCCGTGACCATCAAGAACGTCGAGGTCTCCATCATCGACAAGGCCTGGGACAGCGGCGATGTCGCGCCCCAGGCCCCGGAGCGCCTGTCCGGCAAGACGGTCGCGGTCATCGGCTCGGGCCCCGCAGGTCTCGCCGCCGCCCAGCAGCTCACCCGGGCGGGTCACACGGTCGCCGTGTTCGAGCGCGCCGACCGGGTCGGCGGCCTCCTGCGGTACGGCATCCCCGAGTTCAAGATGGAGAAGCGGCACATCAACCGGCGTATCGAGCAGATGCGCGCGGAGGGCACCAAGTTCCGTACGGGTGTGGAGATCGGCCGCGACATCGACGCGGTGCGGCTGCGCAAGCGGTACGACGCCGTGGTCATCGCTGCGGGTGCGACGACCGCCCGCGATCTCCCCGTCCCCGGGCGGGAGTTGAAGGGCATCCACCAGGCGATGGAGTACCTGCCCCTCGCCAACAAGGTCCAGGAGGGCGACTTCGTGGCGCCCCCCATCACGGCCGAGGGCAAGCACGTCGTGGTCATCGGCGGCGGCGACACGGGCGCGGACTGCGTGGGCACCGCCCACCGCCAGGGCGCGGCCTCGGTCACCCAGCTGGAGATCATGCCGCGGCCCGGCGACGAGCGGCACCCCGGTCAGCCCTGGCCGACCTTCCCGATGCTCTACAAGGTCAGCTCCGCGCACGAGGAGGGCGGCGAGCGCGTCTACGCCGTCTCCACCACCCACTTCGAGGGCGACGAGGACGGCAACGTCCAGTGGCTGCACCTCGGCGAGGTCGAGTTCATCGACGGCAGGCTGACCCCGAAGCCGGGCACGGAGCGCAAGATCCCCGCCCAGCTGGTGACGCTCGCGATGGGCTTCACGGGTACGGACGTCGAGAACGGCCTGGTCTCCCAGTTCGGCCTGGAGCTGGACGCGCGCGGCAACATCGCCCGCGACGCCGACTTCGCGACGAACGTCCCCGGCGTGTACGTCGCCGGTGACGCCGGACGCGGCCAGTCCCTCATCGTCTGGGCGATCGCCGAGGGCCGCTCGGCCGCCCGCGGAGTCGACCGCTTCCTGACCGGGGTCAGCGAACTCCCGGCCCCGATCCGCCCCACGGACCGCTCGCTGATGGTCTGACGCTCCACCCCAAAAGACGTCCCGTACAAAGGCGTACGGAACTGAACGCGGCGCCTGCCCAGTCCCCGACCGGACGATGGTGGGCGCCGTGGTGCGTCCGGGTCACCTGCCGTCGGCTATGGCACCCGGTACTTGCCCCCCCGGTACACCTGCCGTCGGCTATGGCACCCGGTACGTCTCCCCGTACACCTGCCACTCCAGCGGCGTGTGCAGGTCGAGGTTTCCGTCGTTCAGGAACTGCCGCTGTGCGGTGTCGATGCGGGTGGTGTCGCGGTGGGCGTTCCTCGACTTCATGGCCGCGCGGCGGATGTCGAGGAAGCGGGCGAGGTACGCCTTCTCCGAGCCGCCCTCGGCGGGGGTGCCGACCTCGGCCGTGGCCCGGGTGCGCAGGCCGTAGAAGCCGGTGGGACCGGTGCCGGGGCCGTGCATGACCATCGCGTCGTAGTAGATGAACTGGCCCAGTGTCCCGAGGCCGTCGAGTTTGGCCAGCCGGACGGCGGGGTCGAAGTAGACGCGGTCCCGTTCGGTGTCCTGGGCCGTGCGGAAGGCCGGAACGCGGGACTCCGTCCGCCAGGCCGCGGGAAAGCCGGGGTCCAGCCCCTCGTGGGAGTCCGTGCCGTCGACCGCGCGCAGGGCGGGGAGGTAGCGGGCGAGCCCGTTGCCGGGGTGGTCCTTCGTGTAGTGCTCCACGAGGACGAGCAGATCGTGGGTGCCGGTGCAGAATCCGATGATGCCCGCGGTGTAGCCCTGGCCGTCGCCGATGTCCTCGATGTAGGCGTACGCGCTGGGCCAGTCCAGCGTGGAGTTCTCGGCACTCGCCACGATCTGCTGGGCCAGTTCCTTCTTGTCGGGGCTGTCGAGGCCGGCGCCGTCCGCGCTCGGCCGGCCGGCCCGCGGGGGCGCGGCGTCGCCCGGGTCCGAGAGGCCCGGTGCCGAGAAGCAGAGCGCCGCGACGACGAAGGGGGAGAGCGCGAGCAGCACGAAACCTGCACGTTTCATGGACCCAGCGTAGGGAGCGGCAGGGGCCTGTCCGGTATGAACCGCCGGACAGGAGGCCGGCGGCGAACGCCGGTGTGTGCCGGGGGAGTGAACTGTCGTGCCCGCCGTCCGTCACGTAATCTCGGCCTCCCTCAACCCTTGAGCGATGGGAGCCGTCCCGCATGCCCGCAATCAGTCTCACCAAGGTGGAGGAGACGGCACCCGCGCTGGTCAGTCTGTACAAGAGCGCCGGTGTCTCCCTCACCAAGCACGGGCTGAACGGGCAACGGGCCGCCGTGTACCTGGTCATGGACTACTCGGGGTCCATGAAGCCGTACTACCAGGACGGCAGCATGCAGGCGCTCGCCGACCGGGTGCTGGGGCTCTCGGCGCACCTGGACGACGACGGAACGGTCCCTGTCGTCTTCTTCTCCACCGACATCGACGCGGTCACCGACATCGCCCTCGTCAACCACCAGGGGCGCATCGAGCAGATCGTGTCCGGGCTCGGGCACATGGGCAGGACCAGCTACCACCTCGCCATGGACGCGGTCATCGACCACTACCTCGACAGTGGCTCCAAGGATCCCGCCCTCGTCGTCTTCCAGACCGACGGCGGACCGATCAACAAGCTCGCCGCGGAAAGGTACTTGTGCAAGGCGGCGAAGCTTCCGCTGTTCTGGCAGTTCATAGGGTTCGGGGATCCGGGAAGCAGGCAGTTCGAATTCCTGCGCAGGCTGGACGAGTTGGCGGTACCGCAGAAGCGGCTCGTGGACAACGCCGGTTTCTTTCATGCCGGTTCGGATCCGCGGAAGGTGTCCGACAGTGAGCTGTACGACCGGATTCTCGGCGAGTTCCCGCAGTGGCTGGCGGCGGCGCGGGCGCAGGGGATCGTGCAGTGACCGCGCGTCTGCTGTCCGCCGCCGAACGGGTCGCCGTGCCCTGGAAGAACGGGGGCGGGGTGACCCGCGAGATCGTCGCCTCGCCCAAGGGCGCGGGCATGGGCGACTTCGTCTGGCGGGTGAGCCTCGCCGAAGTCGCCGCGGACGGGCCGTTCTCCGCCTTCCCCGACATCGACCGCACCCTGACCGTCGTCGAGGGCGCCGGCATGGAGCTGACCGTGGACGGGAAGCGACGGCTCGTCAACTCCCCTTACGAACCACAGGACTTCCGCGCTGACGTCCCCATCGACTGCCGGCTGCTCGACGGCCCGGTCGTGAACCTCAACGTGATGTGGCGCCGAGACAGCGGTCGTACGCCCCCGACGGTCGCCGTGGTACACGGCCGGCTGTCCCTCCCCGCCGCGCCCGCCCTGATCGTCGCCCTCGACGGACCCGCCGAGGTGGCCGGGCTGTCTCTCCGGCCGTACGACGCCGCGTTGTTGACCGGTGAAGGCGCGGTGCTGCGCGCGCAGGGCCGTACCGCCGTGATCGGTCCTACTCCGTAGAGCCGAGCGGCGCGTTCTGCGACAGGCGGGCGAACTGGTCCTTGGAGAGGGCGACTTGGTGAGCGCCCAGATTCTCCTCCAGGTGCGTGGGTGAGGTCGTACCGGGGATGGGGATCACGTTCGGGGCGCGGTGCAGCAGCCAGGCGAGGGCCGTCTGCGCCGGGCTCGCGCCCAGTTCGCGTGCCACTTCGGCGACCGGGCTACCCGGCCCCGCGTGGTCGCCCATCGCGATCGGGAAGAAGGGCAGGAAGGCGATTCCCTGCGCGGTGGTGTGGTCGAGTACGGGGTCGTGGTCCCGCGCGGCCAGGTTGTAGAGGTTCTGCACGCTCGCGATGGGTGCGACCGCCGAGGCTTCCTCGATCTGCTCGACCGTGACCTCGGAGAGGCCGAGGTGCCGGACCTTGCCTTCGTCCTGGAGCTGCTTCAGGGCACCGATCTGTTCGGCGAGCGGGTAGTCGGGGTCGATGCGGTGCAGCTGGAGCAGGTCGATGCGGTCGGTGCGCAGTCGGCGCAGGGAGAGTTCGGCCTGCTGGCGCAGATAGGCGGGATGGCCGAGCGGAATCCACTCCGTGGGAGACGGCCGGGCCACGCCCACCTTGGTGGCGAGGGCCACCTCGCCCGGATACGGACTCAGGGCCTCGGCCACCAACTCCTCGCCGGCCCCGAGCGCATACGCGTCCGCCGTGTCGAAGAGCGTGACACCGAGGTCGACCGCCCGCCGCAGCACGGCGATCGCGCCTTCGCGGTCGACGGGTGCACGCCAGATGTGGGCGTTGCCGCCGGTCGGATCGCCGGGGCCGTCGGCCAGGCGCATCGTGCCGTAGCCGATCCGCCGGACGGGAAGATCGCCGCCGAGAGTGAACGTTGTGTGGGACAAGGAGTTCGTCGCGGTGCTGGTTGTGGTGTTCGTCGCGGTGTTCGTCATGACCGTGAGGCTAGGAGCTCACATGGATGTGAGTTTCAAGAGGATGTGAGGGGCATCACATGAGAAGGGGTGATGGAGGTATGAGGATCGGCGAGCTGTCGGTCAGGACGGGCGTCAGCGCGCGGCTGCTGCGTTACTACGAGGAGCAGGGTCTCCTCGACTCGCGTCGTACGCCCGGCGGGCACCGCTCGTACGACGCCGACGCGCCCACCGCCGTACGCGGCATCCGGCTGCTCCTCGACGCAGGGCTGCCGACGCGCGTCATCCGCGAGGTGCTGCCCTGCGTCGAGGACGACGGCACGACCGTCGGTGACTGCATGGCCGACCGCCTGCGCGGGCGGCTGTGCGAACTCGACGCCAGGATGACGGAGTTGGCGGAGAAGCGGGCTTCGCTGGTCTCCCTGCTCGACCCGTGACGACCCGTTGGCTTCGCCGGGACGTCGTGCCACCCTGGGGTGAGCCGAGGAGCGGCATATGGATGACGCGCGAGAGAGCAACTCCGGTAGCAGCGCCGGGACTTCGGGGGACGCGTGGAGAGTCGGCACCTCGCCGCCCGGACGGCCCGCCGAGGTCGGCAAGGGAGAACGGTTCGCGGACTGGGCCGACGCGCGGCTCGGCGTGTACGCGCAGGCCAGGACCAATCTGCGCAAGGTCTTTCCCGAGCACTGGTCGTTCATGCTGGGCGAGGTCTGCCTCTACAGCTTCCTCATCCTGATCCTCACCGGGATCTACCTCACGCTGTTCTTCGAGCCGAGCGGGGTCGAGGTCGTCTACAACGGCTCGTACGAACCGCTCAACGGCGTCCTCATGACGCGGGCGTACGAGTCCACGCTCGACATCAGCTTCGACGTACGCGGCGGACTGCTGATCCGGCAGATCCACCACTGGGCGGCGCTCGTGTTCGTCGCCGGGATGCTCGTGCACATGATGCGGGTGTTCTTCACCGGTGCGTTCCGCAAGCCGCGCGAGGTCAACTGGGTGTTCGGCTGGACCCTGTTGATGCTCGGCCTCATCACCGGACTGACCGGCTACTCGCTCCCCGACGACCTGCTCTCCGGCACCGGCGTCCGCTTCGCGCAGGGCGCCATCCTGTCGATCCCGGTGGTGGGGACGTACCTCTCCTTCTTCCTCTTCGGAGGGGAGTTCCCGGGCCACGACATCATCCCGCGGTTCTTCCCGATCCACGTACTCCTGCTGCCCGGGATCATGCTGGGCCTGGTGGTCGTCCATCTGATCCTGGTCTTCTACCACAAGCACACGCAGTATCCCGGGCCCGGACGGGAGGAGAAATCCGTCGTCGGCATGCCGTTCATGCCGATCTACGTGGCCAAGGCGGGCGGCTTCTTCTTCCTCGTCTTCGGGGCGCTGTCGATGATGGGGGCGATCGCGACGATCAACCCCGTGTGGGCCTTCGGCCCCTATCGCCCGGATCTGGTGACGACCGGTGCGCAGCCCGACTGGTACCTCGGCTTCTCCGAGGGACTGATCCGGGTGATGCCGGGATGGGAGATCAACGGCTGGGGCCACACACTTCAGTTGGGCGTCTTCATCCCCTTCATGCTCTTCCCGCTGGTCATGACGGCCATCCTCGTCTATCCGTTCATCGAGGCCTGGATCACCGGGGACAAACGCGAGCACCACCTGCTGGACCGGCCGCGCAACGCGCCCACCCGCACGGGACTCGGCGTGGCCTGGCTGAGTCTGTACGGGGTGCTGCTGATCGGCGGCGGCAACGACATCGTGGCCATGCATCTGCACCTGTCGATCAACACGATCACGTGGTTCGTGCGGATCGCCTTCTTCGCCGTGCCGGTACTCGCCTTCGTCGTCACGCGGCGGATCTGCCTGGGGCTGCAGCGCGGGGACCGCGACAAGGTGCTGCACGGGCGGGAGTCGGGCATCATCAAGCGGCTGCCGAACGGCGAGTTCGTCGAGGTGCACGAACCGCTCACGCAGGAACAGCGGTTCGCGCTCACCCAGCACGAGCAGGCGCCACCGTACGAAGTGGGTCCGCTCGTCGACGCGAACGGTGTCACCCGCCGCGTCGGCCCCTCCCACCGACTGCGCGCATGGCTCGCCCGTGCCATGTACGGGCCCGGCACGCAGATCCCGAAGCCGACGGTGGAGGAGTACCGGGAGCTCACGAGCGAGGATCACCACCACTGAGAGCGCCGAGGACTACCGCTCTGCACTCGGCCGGGCTGCCCCAGGCGGTGCGCAGAGCGCGGGCCTTGGTGAGCCAGAGGGACAGGTCGTACTCGGCCGTGTAACCGATCGCGCCGTGCAGCTGGAGCGCCGTACGGGCGGTGGCGTACGCCGCCTCACCGGCCGTGACCTTGGCTGCGGCGACGTCCGCCGGTTCCATGGACAGCGCCGCCCCGAAGAGCAGCGGCCGCGCGAACTCCAGGGCGATCTTCGCATCCGCGAGCTGGTGCTTGACGGCCTGGAACGAGCCTATGGGGACGCCGAATTGGGTGCGCTGTTTGACGTACTCCACTGTTCTGTCGAGAAGGGCGAGGCCCACACCGAGCGCTTGGGCGGCTGTGGCGAGCCGGGCCCAGGTGAGGGCCTGGGCGGCGGCATGGGTCACCTGGGGGCCGGTGGCGAGGAGTTCGCCGCCGGGACGGGGGCGGGGGAGGGTGAGTCGGCGGGCGGGGTCGAGGGAGGGGCGCGGGGCGTCCGGACCGGTGACGCCTGTTGTCGGATGGGGTTTTGGGTGTGCGGTGGTGTCTCGTACCGTCAGGTGGAGTTCCGGGCGTGCGGCGGTGACGCCTGTTGTCGGGTGGGGTTTTGGGTGTGCGGTGGCGTTCCGTACGGCCAAGTGCAGTTCCGCCGCTTCGGCGTCCAGGAGGAATGGTCCGCCGCCCGGTAGGGCGACCGTCGCCAGCGCCTCTCCCGAGGCGAGTGGCGGCAGGAGGCGCTTGGCGGGGTCCGATTCGCCGAGCGCCGATTCGCCGAGTCCCGATTCGCTGAGTCCCGGCTCGCCGAGTTCGGTGAGTAGCGTGGCCGCTGCCACCGTCTCCACCAGCGGGCCCGGGACTCCGTGGCGGCCCAACTCGACGAAGGCGACGGCCAGTTCCACGGGGAGGGGGCCCAGGCCCTCGTACGCCTCCGGTACCGCCAGTGCGAACACGCCCGCCTCGGCGAGGCGGGACCACAGGGCGCGGCCGGGGGCACGGTCGCCCGTGGCCCACGCGCGGATGACCGTCGGTGTGTCCGCCGCCGTCAGCAGGGCGTTCAGGGAGTCGGCGAAGGCGCGCTGCTCGGGGTCGAGGAGGAAGCGCATCAGCGCCGGCCCTTCGGGAGGCCGAGGAGGCGCTCGGCGATGATGTCGCGCTGGATCTCGTTGGTGCCGGCGTAGAGAGGTCCGGCGAGGGAGAAGACATAGCCCTCGGACCAGTCGGTGTCCGCCAACTCGCCCTCCGGGCCCAGCAGATCGAGTGCCGTCTCGTGCAGCGCGATGTCGTACTCCGACCAGAAGACCTTGTTCAGGCTGGACTCCGGGCCGATCGGCTCCCCGGCGGCGAAACGGGAGGCACCCGCGTAGGTGAAGAGCTGGTAGGCGCGGGCGCCGATCACCGCGTCGGCCACCCGGTCGCGCAGCGCCGTGTCCGAGGGGTCGGCGTGGGCGCGCCACAGGGCGGCAAGCCGGTCGGCGGCGGCCAGGAAGCGGCCCGGCGAGCGGAGCGTCAGACCGCGTTCGTTCCCCGCCGTCGACATGGCGACCCGCCAGCCCTGGCCCACCTCGCCGATCACGTCCTCGTCAGGGACGAAGACGGAGTCCAGGAAGAGTTCGGCGAAGGCCGGCTTGCCGTCCAGGCGGCCGATCGGGCGGACCGTCACGCCCCGTGCGCGCAGGTCGAACATCAGGTAGGTGAGGCCCTGGTGGGGCCTCGGAGTGTCCGGTTCGCTGCGGAACAGTCCGAACGCGCGGTCCGCGAAGGCCGCCCGCGATGACCAGGTCTTCTGGCCGCTCAGCAGCCAGCCCCCGTCGGTACGCACCGCGCGGGAGGTGAGCGAGGCCAGGTCGGAACCGGCCTCGGGTTCGGACCAGGCCTGCGCCCAGACGGTCTCGCCCGTGGCCATCGACGGCAGTACACGCGCGCGTTGCTCCTGCGTCCCGTGGTCGAAGAGGGTGGGGGCCAGCAGGTTGATGCCGTTCTGGCCGACCCGGCCCGGCGCGCCCGCCGCGTAGTACTCCTCCTCGAACACCAGCCACCGCACGATGTCCACACCCCGGCCGCCGTACTCCGCCGGCCACGACACCACCGACCAGCGGGCCGCGGCGAGTTCGGCCTCCCACGCGCGGTGGGCGGCGAAGCCCTCCTCGGTCTCCAGGGAGGGGAGGGGGGCGGGCGGCACGTGGGCGGCCAGCCAGGCCCGGGCCTCGGTGCGGAAGGCCTCGTCGGCGGGGGAGTGGGCGAGGTCCATGGGCAGCACCCTTCGGGGTCTTCGGGGGGAAATCCCTCCGGGGCCTCCAGGGCCTAGGGGGAACCCTTCGGCGGCAAGCTTCCCTAACAAGTGTTTGGTAGGTTAGCGTGGGGCCATGAGCGACGTCGAGGGTCCGGCGTACGTATCCGGGCACGGGCTGCTGAAGGGGCGTACGGCCGTCATCACCGCCGCGGCCGGTGCCGGCATCGGCGGAGCCACGGCGCGCAGGTTCCTCGAAGAGGGCGCCCGTGTACTGATCAGCGACGCGCACGCGCGGCGGCTCAAGGAGAGTGCCGAGACCCTGGCAGGCGAGTTCGGTGCCGCGAGTGTCGCCGCGCTGCCTTGCGATGTCAGCGACGAGGACCAGGTCCAGGCCCTCTTCGACGCGGCTCCGGAACTGCACGGCGGTCTGGACATCGTCGTCAACAACGCTGGTCTCGGCGGTACTTCGGACCTCGTCGACATGACCGACGAGCAGTGGTCGAGGGTGCTCGACGTGACCCTGGGGGGTACCTTCCGGTGCACCCGCGCGGCCCTGCGGGCACTCAAGGCGCAGGGCGGTGGCGGCGTCGTCGTGAACAACGCCTCCGTCGTCGGCTGGCGCGCCCAGGCCGGGCAGGCGCACTACGCCGCCGCGAAGGCCGGGGTCATGGCGCTCACCCGGTGCGCGGCGATCGAGGCCGCCGCCTACGGGGTGCGGGTCAACGCCGTCTCCCCGAGCCTCGCCATGCACCCGCACCTCGCGAAGGTGACCACACCGGAACTTCTCGAGGAGCTGACGGCCCGCGAGGCGTACGGGCGGTACGCCGAGCCCTGGGAGGTGGCCAACGTGATCGTGTTCCTGGCGTCCGGCTACTCCTCGTACATGACCGGCGAAGTCGTGTCCGTCAGCAGTCAGCACGCGTAGGGGCGGGGCGGCCGGCATGCGTGGATACGAAGGCCACGGGACCACAATGGGCCCGTGCCTACCAAGAAGAAGCCCCAGGTGACCGCCTCGCCCGAGCGGCGCCGCGAACTGCTCGACACGGCCGCCGAGGTCTTCGCCGAGCAGGGCTACAACGCCACCACCGTCCGCAAGATCGCGGATCAGGCCGGAATGCTCGCGGGCAGTCTCTACTACCACTTCGACTCCAAGGAATCGATGCTGGAGGAGATCCTGCGGACGTTCCTCGACGAGCTCTGGGACGGGTACGACACCGTCCTGGGCGCCGAGCTGGGCCCCCGGGAAACCCTGGAGGCCCTGGTCACCGAGTCCTTCCGGGAGATCGACCGGCACCGCGCCGCCGTCGCGATCTACCAGAAGGAGTCCAGGCACCTCGCCGTGCAGCAGCGGTTCGCGTTTCTCGCCGAGTCGCAGCGCAACTTCGAGAAGGCGTGGCTGAGCACGCTGGAGCGCGGTGTCGCCGCCGAGGTCTTCCGGGCCGACCTCGACATCCGGCTCACCTACCGGTTCGTGCGCGACACCGTGTGGGTCGCCGCGTCCTGGTACCGGCCCGGTGGGCACCACAGTCCGGAGGAGATCGCCCGGCAGTACCTGTCGATGGTCCTCGACGGGATCTCCGTACGCGAGTAACCCCATGTCCGTGAGCTCCATGTCTGTGAGATCTATATCCGCGAGCTCTATATCCGCGAGCCCCATGTGCGCGAGCCCTATATCCGCGTGTCCCTGAGGGAGTTGTCATGGCCGAGGCCTACATCGTCGAAGCGGTCCGTACGCCCGTCGGGCGGCGCGGGGGAGGCCTGAGCGGCGTCCACCCGGCCGACCTCGGCGCGCAGGTACTGGGCGCACTGGTCGAGCGTTCGGGTGTGGACCCGGCCGCCGTCGAGGACGTCGTCTTCGGGTGCCTCGACGCGGTCGGGCCGCAGGCGGGGGACATCGCCCGCACCGCCTGGCTGGCGGCCGGACTGCCCGAGGAGGTGCCGGGAGTCACCGTCGACCGACAGTGCGGGTCCTCCCAGCAGGCCGTGCACTTCGCCGCCCAGGGCGTCCTGTCCGGCACCCAGGACCTGGTGGTCGCGGGCGGCGTCCAGAACATGAGCCAGATACCCATCGCCTTCGCCTCCCGCCAGGCCGCCGAGCCGCTCGGCCTGACGCAGGGCCCCTTCGCGGGCAGCGAGGGGTGGCGGGCACGCTACGGCGACCGGCCCGTCAACCAGTTCCACGGCGCCGAGCTGATCGCCGCCAAGTGGGGCATCAGCCGCCGCGACCAGGAGGAGTTCGCCCTCCGCTCCCACCAGCGGGCGATCCGCGCCATCGACGAGGGCCGCTTCGTACGCGAGACCGTCCCTTACCGAGACGTCACGGTCGACGAGGGCCCGCGCCGGGACACCTCACTGGAGAAGATGGCGGGCCTGAAGCCCGTCACCGACGGGGGTACCGTCACCGCCGCCTGCTCCTCCCAGGTCTCCGACGGCGCCGCCGCCATGCTCCTCGCCTCCGAGCGGGCTGTACGGGAACACGGGCTGACCCCGCGCGCCCGCGTGCACCACCTCTCCGTACGCGGCGAGGACCCCATCCGGATGCTGACGGCCCCCATCCCGGCCACCGCCCACGCCCTCAAGAAGACCGGCATGTCCATCGGCGACATCGACCTCGTCGAGATCAACGAGGCCTTCGCCCCGGTCGTCCTCGCCTGGCTCAAGGAGACCGGCGCCGACCCGGCCAAGGTCAACGTCAACGGCGGCGCGATCGCCCTCGGCCACCCACTGGGCGCCACCGGCGTAAAACTGATGACAACCCTCCTGCACGAACTGGAGCGCACCGGCGGGCGGTTCGGGCTCCAGACCATGTGCGAGGGCGGCGGCCAGGCAAACGTGACGATCATCGAACGGCTCTGAGCAGCTCCAAGGACTTCAAGGTCTCCTCCGCCTCGGCCATCACCCGGTCCACCAGCTCCGCGCATGACGGCAGGTCGTCCACCACCCCGGCGACCTGCCCGGAGGACATCACTCCGAGGTCGGTTCGGCCGTCCACCATTGCGGATCTGAGGAGCATCGGGGTGTTGGCCGCGAGCAGCATCTGGCTCCAGGACAGGTCTCTGCCGTGCTTCATCGCGAGGCCGTCGCGGATCATGGCGGGCCAGGAGAGGCCGGATATCTTGCGGAAGCCGGCGGCCCGGCGGACGGCGTGGGCCAGGATTCCCGTGCGGCCGGACTTCTCCAGGGAGTTGACGAGGTCGGTACGCAGCATGCGGTGCGGGAGGCCGTCTACGGCCGTCGTGACCGTGACGTCCTTGACCGTCGCCGCCAGGTACCGCGCCTTCACCGCGTCGGGGACCGTCGAGTCGGAGGTCAGCAGGAAACGCGTGCCCATGGCGACGCCTGCCGCGCCGAAGGCCAGCGCGGCCACCAGCCCCCGCCCGTCATGGAAACCGCCCGCCGCCACGACCGGGATGGAGACCGCGTCCACCACCTGCGGCAGCAGCACGGTCGTCGCGACCTCGCCGGTGTGCCCGCCGCCCTCGCCGCCCTGCACGATCACCGCGTCGGCGCCCCAGGCGGCCACCTTCTCGGCGTGTCGGCGCGCCCCGACGGAGGGGATGACGACCAAGCCCGCGTCCTTCAGCTCCGTGATCAGCGCGCGGGAAGGGGCGAGCGCGAAGGACGCCACGCGTACGCCTTCGTCGATGATGATCCGCACCCGGTCGCCCGCGTCCCCCGCGTCGGCCCGCAGATTCACGCCGAAGGGCGCGTCCGTGCGGGACCCGACCTCCCGTACGGCGTCCCGCAGTTGGTCGAGGGTCATCGTCGCGGACGCCAGGATGCCCAGCGCGCCCGCGTTCGCCGTCGCGGAGACCAGACGGGGGCCCGCCACCCAGCCCATGCCGGTCTGCACGATCGGGTGGCGGACGCCGACCAGCCGGGTGAGCGCGGTGTCCATCAGCGACTCCCTGTACCGGTGGTCCCGGCGGTCCCGGCGGTCCCGACGGTCCTGGTGCGGGCCGCGCCGGGCACCTCACGGTCCCGCGTGCCCTTCGGGTCGATGACCTCGCGGATCAACTTCAGCTCCGCCGGGGACGGTTCGCGGGTGTACGGAACGTCGGCGGGCACGTGCAGCTCGAAGCCTGTCGCTTCCCCGACCTGTTCGACCGTGACGCCGGGGTGCAGCGAGGCAAGGCGCATCGAGTGGTCGGAGGTGGCGAAGTCGAAGACGCCGAGGTCGGTCACCACGCACGGGATGCGGTGGAAACGGGTGGCGCTCGGGCCCGCGGCGGCGGCACGGTCGTACCCCACACCGCAGACCATGTCGACCTTCCCGACGAACACGCGCGGGGAGTGCTTCGGGATCCAGTAACTGGTCGGGTTGTTGAGGGTGTTGACCGGTGCGCCGCGCACGCCGAGCAGCTGGCGCCGGGGCCGGTCCCAGTCACCGACGCACGAGATGTTCTGGTTGCCGAAGCGGTCGATCTGGCTCGCGCCCATCATCACGTGCCGGCGCCCGCCGGTCACCATCGTCAGATGCTGGCGGTACGGCAGCCAGCCCTCCGGTGTTCCGTCGAGCCCTACGAGCATCGCCTCGCCGTCGGTCAGCAGCAGCTCGGGGGAGAAGGTGCGCTTGGCGAGACGGGCGCCGATGGACGGGATCAGGCCCATCGGGCCGGCGAGCACCTCGCCGTTGCCCCGCCAGGCCTCGGCGCAGGCGATCACGCAGTACTCGGCCAAGGTCGGGCTCACTGGTCCTGCTCCTTCTGCCAGGCCTGGACGGCGCTCTGGTAGGCGTGTTCGTCGCCGCCGAAGAACCGCTCGGCGAACTCGGCGTACGGCGTGGTCGCGTACAGCTTCTGGAAGGCCTCGTCGCGGCCGTGGTCCGGGGCGCAGGACGTGAAGTGCGCGCCGTTCGGCGCCTCGACGACACCCGTCACGCTCGACCGCTTGAGCAGCAGGGTCTGCGGCGCGGCCTCCTTGGTCAGCTCCGCCGTGTCGACGACGCGCTCGCAGGAGACGTACGACGCGTCGGCCGCCTCGCAGAACAGGTCGTCGAAGTACGGGTCCGGGCCCAGGTACTGGCCATTGCCCAGCCGGTCCGCGCGGTTCATGTGGACCAGGGCCGCGTCCAGGCGGAGGGCGGGCATCGCGACGAACTCCTCGCGGATGCCCGAGGGGCCGCCCGGCGCCTCTGATGGCCTGGCGCCCACAGTGAAGTCGTCGGCGTACGGCGAAGTGACTGTCCGCAGCCAGGGGTTGACCCGCATCACGTCCGAGCCGAGCCCGGCACGCACCGGCAGGAACGGCAGCCGGTTCGCGGCGGCGTGCAGTCCCCACATGAACATCGCCTCGTCGACCTCCATCAGCTCGAAGGCCCCGCTCTCGCGCGCCGCGCGGTAGTGCGGTTCGAGCGGGATCGAGTCCAGGGTCACGAACGCGGTCACCAGCTTCCGGATCCGGCCGGCGGCGGCGAGCAGACCCACGTCCGGGCCGCCGTACGAGACGACGGTGAGATCGGTGATCTCGGACCGGAGCAGTGCTCTCACCAGGGCCATCGGTTTGCGGCGTGAGCCCCAGCCGCCGATGCCGAGCGTCATCCCGCTCTCCAGACGGCCCACTGCCTGCTGGGCGGACATGGTCTTGTCGCTCACCGGGTGGCCTCCTTGCCGAACTCGTCGAATTCACCGGACCTGCCGAAGGTGTCGCGGACGTCTTCGGCCACCCCGCTGAGGCCGGCCTCGAAGGTGAAGCCCTGCTCGAAGCGGTAGCTGCGGCGCACGTCCACGGGATCGATTCCGTTGATGGCGGCCTTGGCGAGCCGCAGGAGACGGCCGTCCTTCGCGGCGATCTCCCGGGCCAGCTCCAGTGCGGCCGCGCGCAGTTCGGTGCGCGGCACGACCTTCCACACCGAGCCGTGCGCGTGCAGCTCGGCCGCGGTCGCGGTGCGCGAGGTGTAGTACAGGACGCGCATCAGGTGCTGCGGCACCAGACGGGCCAGATGGGTGGCCGCACCGAGCGCCCCACGGTCCAGCTCGGGCAGCCCGAAGGTCGCGTCCTGGCTCGCCACGATCGCGTCCGCGTTGCCGACGAGACCTATCCCGCCGCCCAGACAGAAGCCCTGCACCGCCGCCACCACCGGCACCTCGCACTCGTACACCGCCGCGAACGCCTCGAAGCAGCCCCGGTTCGCGCCGATGAGCACGCCATGACCTTGCGTACGGCCGGCGGTGTCCCGCTGTATCTCCTTGATGTCCACGCCCGCGTTGAAACCGCGGCCCTCGGCCGTCAGCACGACACAGCGGGTCCCGGGGTCACGGCCCGCCGCGCGGACGGCGTCGGCCAGGTCGAACCAGCCCCGCACGGGCAGCGCGTTCACCGGCGGGAAGTCGACCGTGACGACCGAGATCCCCTTTTCCGGGCTCGAGGTGGAGACACCCATGGGCACATCAGCTACCTTCGGCTATCTTTCCACCAAACGTTTGTTAGGTGAGATTTCGAAGCTAGCAGCGAATGCAGCCCAGCGGGAGGCCCTGTGGACAACGCGGATCTCGACGGCAGGACCGTCGTCGTCACGGGCGGTACCCGCGGGGTCGGCGCCGGGATCGCGCGGGCCTTCGTGCGGGCGGGCGCCGAGGTCGTGGTCTGCGCGCGCAGGCCGCCCGAAGTACTGGTCGAGGGCGCCGCGTTCACGCCCGTGGACCTACGGAACCCGCCCGCCGTCCGCGACTTCTTCGACGCCCTGCCCCGGCTCGACGTCCTGGTCAACAACGCGGGCGGCTCCCCCTACCGGCCACTCGCGGAATCGGACGCCGAACGCCACGCGCGCGTGATCGAGCTCAACCTCACCGCGCCGCTGACCGCCTCGCTCGCCGCGTACCGCCACCTCCAGCGGGCCAGGGGCTCGATCGTGATGATCGGCAGCGTGAGCGGGACGCGGCCGTCGCCCGGCACGGCGGCGTACGGGGCGGCCAAGGCGGGCCTGGAGAACCTGGCCCGTTCGATGGCCGTCGAGTGGGCCCCCGACGTCCGCGTCAACACCCTCGTCGTCGGCATGGTCCGCACCGAACGCTCGTACCTGCACTACGGCGACGAGGACGCCGTCGCCGCCGTCTCCCGGACCGTCCCGCTGGGCCGCCTCGCCGAGCCGTACGACGTCGCAGCGGCCGCCGTCTTCCTCGCCTCGGACGCCGCCGCGTACATCAGCGGGGCGAGTCTGCTGGTCCACGGAGGGGGCGAACGGCCCGCCTTCCTCGATGCCGCAACCGCCAACAAGGAGAGCTGAGATGAGTGGACCGCTGCTGTGCGAGGGGCGTGTCGTCGTCGTCACGGGTGCGGGGCGCGGGCTCGGCCGGGCGCACGCGCGCGCGTACGCCGCCGAGGGGGCGCGAGTCGTCGTGAACGACCTCGGCGTCGGTCTCGACGGCACGCCCGGTGCCGGGTCTCCCGCCGGGCAGGTCGTGGATGAGATCCGCTCGGCCGGCGGGGCGGCGGTGGCCCACGGCGGCGACGTCGCGACCACCGAGGGTGCCGTGTCCCTCGTACGCACCGCTCTGGAGACGTACGGGCGCCTCGACACCCTCGTCAACAACGCCGGGTTCCTCCGGGACCGGATGCTGGTCAACCTCGAAGAGGACGACTGGGACGCCGTGATGCGGGTCCATCTGAAAGGGCACTTTCTGCCGCTGAAGCATGCGGCGGCGTACTGGCGGGCGGAGGCCAAGTCCGGGCGGCCGCCCCGGGCCCGGGTGGTGAACACCAGTAGTGGAGCGGGCCTGTTGGGGTCCGTCGGGCAGGGGAACTACAGCGCCGCCAAGGCCGGGATCGTCGGGCTGACGCTGGTCGCCGCCGCCGAGTTGGGACCGTACGGAGTTCAGGTCAACGCGGTTGCTCCCGCGGCGCGGACACGGATGACCGAGGGGGCGTTCGCGTCGGCGATGGCCGCGCCCGACGACGGCTCCTTCGATGCGATGGCTCCCGAGAACGTGTCGCCGTTGGTGGTGTGGCTCGGGTCCGCCGCGAGCGCAGGCGTCACCGGGAGGGTCTTCGAGGCCGAGGGCGGGCGGATCACCGTGATGGAGGGGTGGCGGGCAGGGCCCGGTGTGGACAAGGGGGCGCGGTGGACTCCGGCGGACGCCGGGGACGCGGCGTTGAAGCTGTTGGCGGGGGCGGAGGTGCCGGGGGCGGTGTACGGGGTGGGGTGACGTGCGTTTTTCGCCCCCTCCGCCCCTGCCCATTCCCGTCCCTTGGGG
>NZ_JBHXMF010000085.1:0-32292 GCF_042721055.1 Streptomyces sp. NPDC058470 | reverse complement strand
GGCGGGACGTACCGGCACACCCCCGACCCACCCACCGGACGGCACACCCACCCACACCCGCATCGGACGGCAACCGCACCCACCAGCACCCGCACCAGCCCAGCGCACCCCCGACCAGAACACATCACGACGCGGTCACGATCGCTCACTTGACAGCGTCGGCGCTCTTGCCGCCCTCGCAGACACGGGCGTAGACCAGACCGCACGGGACAGCGCCGGACGTTCGACGAGGAACGATGAACGGGGCAAAGATGCGCAGCACTATTCGTACACGCAGGTCGCCCGAGAGCTCCACACACCACAGGTCACCCCGAGCCGCACAAACCGCCGCAGCCGCGGTAACCGCAGGCGTACTCGCCCTCGCACTCACCGCATGCGGCGGCGACAGCAACGACAACGCGGGCAACACGGAAAGCAGCGGCGGCCAAGAAAGCAGCACCTCCGTCCAACTCCCCAAACTGAACGGGCAGACCCTCGAAGTCGCGGCTGTCTGGACCGGCCCGGAGCAGGCCAACTTCACCAAGGTCCTCGACGAGTTCGAGAAGCGCACCGGCGCCACAGTCAACTTCGTGCCGACCGGCAACAACACCTCCACCTTCCTCGGTACCAAGATCGAGGGCGGCAAGCCGCCGGACGTGGCGTTCCTCCCCCAGGTCGGCGTCCTCCACCAGTTCGCGCAGAAGGGCTGGCTGAAGGACATCGGCACCGACGCCCAGGCCCAGCTCGACAAGAACTTCTCCGCAGGCTGGAAGGACCTGGGCGCGTACGAGGGCAAGCAGTACGGCATCTATGTGAAGGCCGCCAACAAGTCCCTGGTCTGGTACAACACCGCGGCGTTCGAGGCCGCCGGCATCACCGGGACGCCCACCACCTGGCCGGACTTCATCTCCACCGCGCAGACGCTGTCCGACGCCGGCTCCCCGGCGGTCTCCATCGGCGGAGCCGACGGCTGGACGCTCACGGACTGGTTCGAGAACGTCTACCTCTCCCAGGCGGGCCCGGAGAAGTACGACCAGCTTGCCACGCACGAGATCAAGTGGACGGACCCGTCCGTCAAGGACGCGCTCACCACGCTCGCCGAGCTGTGGGGCAAGGACGACCTGATCGCGGGCGGCCGCTCGGGCGCGCTGCAGACGGAGTTCCCGAAGTCGGTGACGCAGACGTTCTCCGGTGACACCCCGGCGGGGATGGTCTTCGAGGGCGACTTCGTGACGGCGAACATCAACGCGGACACCAAGGCGAAGGTCGGCACGGACGCCAAGGTCTTCCCGTTCCCGGCGGTCGGCGACAAGGCCCCCGTGGTCAGCGGCGGCGACGTGGCCGTGGCGCTGAAGGGCGGCTCGGGCGCCCAGGCACTGCTGACCTTCCTCGCCTCGACGGACGCGGCGGAGATCTGGGCGGCCCAGGGCGGTTTCCTCTCCCCCAACAAGGAGTTGGACCAGGCCAGTTACAAGGACGATGTCACTCGGGACATCGCCAAGGCGCTGCTCGCCGCGGGTGACGACTTCCGCTTCGACATGTCGGACCAGGCCCCGGCGGCCTTCGGCGGCACGCAGGGCATCGGTGAGTGGAAGGACCTTCAGGACTTCCTGAAGGACCCGTCCGACGTCGCGGGCGCCCAGAAACAGCTAGAGGCCGACGCCGCCAAGGCGTACAAGAGCAGCTGACGGCACCCGGGATGTCGTCTTCGACGGTGAAGGCGGGCGGTGCCGGCGAACTGCCGGTGCCCTCCGCCGGGAAAACGCGCAAGAGCGTGACCGGGACCAGGCTGTGGGTGGCGGTGCTGTTTCTGCTGCCGGCGCTGCTCCTGCTCGGCGCGCTCGTGGTCTACCCGATCGGGTATTCGGTCTGGCGGAGTCTCTACGACGCCGGCGGTTCGGGCTTCGTCGGCCTGGACAACTACATCGACATTTTCACCACCGACTCGACGCTCACCGCGGTGCGGAACACCGCGATCTGGGTCGCGGTCGCCCCGGCGGTGGTCACGGTCCTCGGCCTGATCTTCGCCGTGCTGACCGAACGGGTGCGCTGGGGTACGGCGTTCAAGCTGATCGTCTTCATGCCGATGGCGATCTCGATGCTCGCCGCGGGCATCATCTTCCGCCTGGTGTACGAGCAGGACCCGGACCAGGGTGTCGCCAACGCGATCGTCACCTCGGTGCACGACGCCTTCGTCGACTCCTCGGTCTATCCGAAGGCGAGACCGAACGCCCAGGTGAGCGACCTGAAGGCGTCCGGCGGCGGTTCCTTCACGAGTACGGGCACCGTCCAGGCGGGCTCTCCGGCCCTGCTCCCGCTCGTCGGCATCGCACCGAACAAGCTCCCCGGTACCCCCGAGGACGCCAGGACGCCGACAACCAACAACGAAATCACCGGCACGGTCTGGCTGGACTTCAAGCTCGGCGGCGGCGGTGAGAAGGGCAGGATCGACCCGGGTGAGAAGGCCCTGAAGGGCGTCAAGGTCGAGGCGGTGAAGGACGGCGGGACCGTCGCCTCCGCGACCACGGGCGCCGACGGCACCTTCACCCTCCCCAAGGAGGCCGACGGAGCCCAACTCCGGCTCCCCGGCTCGAACTTCGCCGCCCCCTACAACGGCATCGACTGGCTCGGCCCGACGCTTGTGACACCGTCCATCATCCTGTCGTACGTCTGGATGTGGGCGGGCTTCGCGATGGTGTTGATCGCCGCGGGACTCGCGGGGGTCGACCGCAACCTCCTCGAAGCGGCAAGAGTCGACGGCGCGAACGAGTGGCAGGTGTTCAGAAGGGTCACCGTTCCCCTTCTCGCACCGGTCCTGATCGTCGTCCTGGTCACGCTGATGATCAACGTGATGAAGATCTTCGACCTGATCTACATCATCGCGCCGCAGCCCAGTCAGGACGACGCCAACGTGCTCGCCCTGCAACTGTTCCAGTCCTCCTTCGGCGGCGGCGGCAACTACGGCGTGGGCAGCGCGATCGGCGTCATCCTGCTGCTGCTCGTACTGCCGATGATGTACGTCAACCTCCGCCGTCTCAGGAAGGAGCGTCAGCGGTGACCGCACTCGACACGTCCGTACGCGCCAAGCGCTCCCTCGCCGCCCGGGTGGCGAGCGGCGCGGCCGGCGGAGCACTGCGCGTCTTCCTGTTCATGGTCGCGCTGTTCTGGCTGGTGCCCGCCTTCGGCCTGCTGGTCTCCTCGTTCCGCGACCCGACGGACATCGCCGCGTCGGGCTGGTGGAAGGTCTTCTCGGCGCCCGCCCAGCTGACCACCAAGAGCTACCAGTCGCTCCTGGAGAACGGCGACGTCACCAGCGCCCTCTTCAACACCATCTACATCACGGTCCCGGCGACCCTGTTGGTGGTCATCATCGGCGCGATGGCCGGATACGCCTTCGCGTGGATGGACTTCAAGGGCCGCGACTGGTGGTTCATGGCGGTGGTGGCGCTGCTCGTCGTACCCGTGCAGGTGGCCCTGATCCCGCTCTCCAGCCTCTTCGGAAAGATCGGGATCTTCGGCGACATCATCGGTGTCGTCCTCTTTCACGTGGGCTTCGGACTCCCCTTCGCGATCTTCCTGCTGCGCAACTTCTTCGCGGAGATCCCGCGTGAACTCCTGGAGGCGGCACGCCTGGACGGCGCTGGAGAGGCCCGGCTCTTCGCGACCGTCGTCCTTCCGCTGGGCGCGCCCGCGATCGCGTCCCTCGGGATCTTCCAGTTCCTGTGGGTGTGGAACGACATGCTGGTCGCCCTGGTGTTCTCGGACTCGAACTCGCAGCCGCTGACGGTCGCCCTGCAACAGCAGGTACGGCAGTTCGGCAGCAACATCGAGATCCTGGCGCCGGGCGCCTTCATCTCGATGGTGATCCCGCTGGCCGTGTTCTTCGCGTTCCAGCGACAGTTCGTGTCGGGGGTGATGGCGGGCGCGGTGAAGTAGCGGGGGGTTCTCCGAGTCGGCGGATGCTCCGAGTTGCGGCACCCGGGATTCCCCCGGATGCCGCAACTGGCGTAACCAGGGCACCTCTTCGGCCGTTCCCGGGCGTAATGCCGCGCCGACCCATGGATGTGCCTTGCCCAGGTTCAGTGTCATCGTCCCCGCATACAAGGTTCAGGCGTACGTGAGCCAATGCCTGGAATCCGTCCTCGGACAGTCCCACCCGGACCTCGAACTGATCGCGGTGGACGACTGCTCGCCCGACGCCTGCGGTGCGCTCATCGACGAGTTCGCGGCCCGCGACGCCCGCGTGCGCCCCGTCCATCTGCCGGAGAACGTGGGCCGTGGCCGCGCCCGCAACGCGGGCCTGAAGCACGCGAGGGGCGACTACCTGATCTTCCTGGACGGCGACGACACCCTCACTCCGGACGCTCTGCGCACGATCGCGGACCGTCTGAAGGAGACTTCCGAACCGGACGTCCTGGTCTACGACTTCGCGCGCACGGACTGGTCGGGCGAGGTCGTCCGCAGCCAACTCGCGCAGCAGCTCACGGAGGAGGGCCCGGCCCCCTTCCCGCTGGACGACCGGCCGGGGCTGCTCTCGGCCCTGCCGGTGGCGTGGAACAAGGCGTACCGCCGGGAGTTCGTCGAGCGCACGGGCCTCACCTTCCCGCCCGGCCACTGCACGGACACGCCCTGGACGTATCCGGTGCTGATGTCCGCGAAGACGATCACCACCCTCGACCGGGTCTGCGTCCACCACCGCAGGCGCCGCCGGACCAGCGTCCTCACCACGAGCAGCGCCGGACACTTCGACATCTTCGAGCAGTACGACCGCCTCTTCGCGTATCTCGGCTCGCACCCTGAGCTGGCCCACTGGCGCCCGGCCCTGTTCCGCCGCATGGCCGACCACCTCTCCGCGGTGTTCGTCAGGCGCGACCGGCTGCCGCGGGGCTCCCGCGCCGAGTTCCTGCGCAAGTCCCGCGCCCACTACCGCCGTTACCGCACGCCGGGAGCCCAGGTCCGCGTCGGCGCCCGCGCGCGGCATGTCCTGGTCCGCTTCGGCACCCACCGCACGTACCGGCTGCTCTCGCTGGCTTCGAGCCTCAACAGGCGTTTCCTGAAGATCGGTTCAAAGGCACTCCGCGCGGCACACGGCACCGCCCTCCGCCTCCACTACCGCATCCAGCGCCGACTCCCCCTGCGCGCCGACCGCGCCGTCTTCTCCAGTCACCGTGGCCGCGGACACGGCTGCAACCCGGGCGCCCTGGAATCCGCGTTCCGCGCCCTGGCGCCGCACATCCGCACCACGTGGATCGCGCGCCCCGAGCACCACCACACGATCCCGGCCGCGACGCGCAGGATCCGCCCCGGTTCGGCCGCGTACTGGACGGCGCTGGCGCGCTCCAAGTACCTGGTGAACAACGTCGACTTCGACGACAGGCTGGTCAAGCGCCCCGGCCAGGTCATGATCCAGACGCAGCACGGCACCCCGCTCAAGTACATGGGCCTGGACCTCCAGGACCGTCCGGCGGCAGCCCGCGACACCGACTTCCCCGAGCTGCTGCGGGGCGCCGACAAGTGGGACTACTGCCTGTCCGCCAACCGCCACTCCACCCTGATCTGGGAGCGCGTGTTCCCGGCCTCGTACACGACGCTGGAGTACGGCCTCCCGCGCAACGACGTGTTCCAGCAGGCGACTTCGGCGGACGTGACCCGGCTGCGCGAGTCGCTCGGCATCCCCGAGGGCACGGTCGCCGTCCTGTACGCGCCGACGTACCGCGACTACCGCCGCACCCAGCGCCACACCCTCGACCTGGAGCGCGTCCTGCGCCAACTCGGCCCGCGCTTCGTGGTGTTGACCCGCGCCCACCACTCCTACGACGCCCCGCTCACCCAGGCTTCGGGCGGCCGGCTCATCGACGTCTCCGACCATCCGAGCATCGAAGCCCTGTGCCTCGCCTCGGACGCGCTGGTCACCGACTACTCGGCGCTGATGTTCGACTACGCGTGCCTCGACCGCCCGATCGTCGTCCACGCCGACGACTGGGAGGCGTACGAGGCCTCCCGCGGCACCTACTTCGACCTGCGCGGCTTCCCGCCGGGCGCGGTGGCCCGGAGCGAGGACGAGCTGATCGACATCTTCGCGACGGGACACTGGCGCGGCTCGCGTTCCACCCAGCTGCGGGCCGCGTTCCGTGAGCGCTTCTGCCCGTACGACGACGGGCGCGCCGCCGAGCGAGTCGTACGCCGGGTCGTGCTCGGGGAAGGCGAGGCGCCGGTGGTGCCGCTGTCCGGACGGCATCCCGTCCCGTCGGCCGCCGCGGCCCACCCGCGCACGCCCCTGGCCACCGTGCCACGGCCCGCTGGGCCGGTGTCCGTCCCCGTGTCCGAGAACCTCTGAACCGGATCGCCGATGTCTTCCAGCAGGCCCACGCCCAGTCGCCCCGTCACCTGGAGACCGGCCGGACGCCCCGGCCGTGTGCACACCGACCGGGGCAGCCGACATCACTCGATGAGGTGATGTCCGGCTAGGTACTTGACGACTGCGGGGATGTATGACGAATGCCCCAAGCCGTCGCCCAGCCCCGCCCCGCCGCCCGGTGAGCGCCGACGTCCTCCTGCGGCGGGCCGTACGGGGCGCCACCGCCCTGCGTGGGGGTGCCTCCTGGCGCCCGACCCCGTACCAGGTCTTCGGCGGTCTGTTCTGGCTGGTGATGTCGCTCGCGTACTGGCGCGTCCCGCTGTGCTGCGACGCCGGCCAGCACGCGGCGGTCGTCGAACGGCTCAGGGCGAGTCTCCTGCACCCCCGCCACCCGACGGCGGACCTGCCAGGCGCGGGCAGCCCGTACTACTCGCCGTACGCCCTCGCGCAGGGAGTCTTCGCCCGGCTGACGGGTCTGGGCGGCTGGGAGGTCGTACGGCTGGCCGGACCGCTGAACCTGCTGGTCCTGCTGACCGGCATCGCGCGCTTCGTGCGCGTCCTGGCCCCGCGCCGGCCCTGGGCGCCCGTGCTGGCGCTCATCGCGACGACGCTCCTGTGGGGTACCGAGAGCGCGTGGTGGAGCGGCTTTCTCGGGCTGCTGCCGATGACGGGGAACCTCGGCGATCCGTCGACGTTCGCCATCGGACTGACCTTCTGGGCCTGGGCGTTGACGGCTACGCGCGCGCGTGGGGGCAGCGGGGGCGGTGGCCGGGTCCGGTACGTCGGCCCGAGCGGGCTGCGGAGCTTCTCCGGGTACGCGGGAGTCGGCGCCCTGTACGGGCTGATCCTGCTCGTGCACCCGGCCACGGCCCTCGCGGCGGTGCTCGGCGCGGTGGCCGTCGTCGCGGGATGGCAGCGCCGGTGGCGGGCCGCCGTCGTGGGCCGCTGGGCGCTGGCAGGGATGACGGCGCTGCTGGTGGCGTACTGCTGGCCGTACTTCGATGCCCGCGCGGCAAGCGGAGACAGCGCCTCGGACGCGTTGTACGAGGGGATGCCGGGCCACTTCTGGCTGGCGCTGACCGGGGTGCCCGCGCTGTGGCTGCGGGCACGGAGGTCGGCACGGGATCCGCTCGTGCTGATGTTCGCGCTGGACTGCGCGGCGGTGGCGTACGGCTGGGTCGGCGGGCACTACGCGGTCGGCGGGATCCTGGGGCTGACGCTGGTGGCGCCGCAGTTCGCACTCGCGGTGGAGCTTGCGGCGCCGCCGCCCTGGCCGCTCTGGCGGCGCGGGCTCGGGGCGGTGGCGGCCACGGGGGCGTGCGTCGGACTGCTGACCGCGCAGGCCGGGGCCGTCGTACCGCGTTCGCTGGACCCGGTCGGCTTCGCGCAGCCGCCGCGCTGGCCGACGTACGCCTGGGCGGCGCGGTACATCCGGCCCGGCGAGGCGGTCATCGCGGACGGGTACTACGCGGTCCGGCTGATCCCGGGCCACGGAGTGGACCTCGCCGCGCCCGCCCTGCGCGACCCCGCCCTCGACGAGGCGGAACGGCAACGGCGGCTCGCGGCGGTCCGCGCCTACCTCGCCCCGGCCTCGACCCGCGCCTCACGCACCGCCGTGGCGCACCGCTATCACGTGCGGTGGCTGCTGCTGACGCCCCGGCAGCGGGTGCCCGAGGAGGCGGTGGTGGTGGCGTGGAGCCGCGAGACGGGCGAGGTACTGGCGCGGGTCGGGCGCTGAGCGGGCCGAGGACTACTCGATGACGAGATCGACCGGGATGTTGCCGCGGGTCGCGTTGGAGTAGGGGCAGACCTGGTGGGCCTGCTCGACCAGCTTGCGGCCGGTGGCCTCGTCCAGGGTCTCGGGCAGCTCGATGCGGAGCGTGACCTTCAGAGCGAAGCCCTCGCCCTGCTTGCCGATGCCGACCTCACCGGTCACGGCGGCCTCGGAGACGTCGACCTTCGCGATGCGGCCGACGACGGCGAGGGCGCTGGCGAAACAGGCGGCGTAACCGGCGGCGAAGAGCTGCTCGGGGTTGGTGCCCTGGCCGTTGCCGCCCATCTCCACCGGAATGCCGAGCTGGAGGTCGAGCTTGCCGTCGGAGCTGACGGCACGGCCGTCGCGGCCGTGGGTGGCGGTGGCAGCGGCGGTGTAGAGCGCGTCCATGAGGACCATCCCTCTCAGGTCGATTCAATGTCTTGCCCGGGCGGCCGGTCCGGCCGCCTCACAGCACTGATTAGAGCACGCAATTCAATTGTGCACAACTGAATGACGGGCAGCTTGCTATCCTGGACCCATGACCGCCACCCCGACGCCGACCCCGAGTCCGCCGTCCCCGAGACCCCAGGGCCCGGCCGACGGGGACTTCCTGCGTCTCGACAACCAGATCTGCTTCTCCCTGAACGCCGCGTCGCGCGCCTTCGGCGCCGTCTACCGCGTGCTCCTCAAGGACCTCGGGCTCACCTATCCCCAGTACCTGGTGATGCTGGTGCTGTGGGAACACGGCGAACTGCCCGTGAAGAAGCTCGGCGAGCACCTGCGGCTCGACTCCGGGACACTGTCGCCGCTACTGAAGCGGCTGGAGGCGGCGGGTCTGGTACGACGTGAGCGCAGCGTCCACGACGAGCGTTCCGTGCACGTCCACCTCACCGAAGAGGGCGTGGCCCTGCGCGAGCGCGCACTGGTCGTGCCGCGCCGGATCGCCGCCGCGACGGGCGCGAGCCTGGAGGAGATCCACGAGCTCCGGACCCGCCTCGACCACCTGACGGCGGCCCTGGACTCGGCGGCACTGGAGGAGACCGCGGGTAGCCACGCGCTTTAGTCGGCGGCCCAGTCCATGAACGGATTCGCCGGCCGGCGCACGTACAGCCGCAGGGTCACGCCCTTGCGCGCGACCTCCTCGCGCGGCACGAACTCCTCCCCGACCACGGTGAGTTTGACCCGCTCGGTGGCGCTGCCCGGATGCCAGGACGGCCGCAGCGCGAACGGCTCCGCGACCACCCACACCCGGTCGAGGCGGTCGAGCCGTCGCCGCAGCTCTCCCGGGTCCGTCTCCTGCCCGTACAAGGTCCCGGACACCGGCCCGGGCTTCCTGAGCGCGATGTCCCGCACCCCGCGGAAGCCCTTCGGATACGCCAGCGCCGAACGCCGCACGATCGACGGCAGGAACAGCACGGGGTCCCCGGGCCGCAGTTCCCGCCCGGCGAGGGCGGAGACGACGGCGAGGTTGTCGGGGCGGCGGCCGGGAGTGCGGTCCTGGCGGAGGACGGGGAGCTGCCAGACGAAGACGAGGGCGACGGCGAGGACGCCGGTGAGGGTGCTGACGGCCGGTCTCGGCGCCAGCTGCACCAGGCGTTCGGCTCCGGCCGCGGCCAGCAGCGGGGCCCCGGCGAGGGCGTACAGCACATAGCGCTCGTCGTACAGCGGCGAGAAGCGGGACACGGTCATCAGTACCGCGGGCGGGACGACCATCAGGGGCAGGGCGACCGCCCGGAGCGTGAGCTTGCCGCGCCGCTCGCCCTGCCGCGCCCCGCGCCGCTCGCTCTGCCACGCTCCCTGCCGCGCGGGCGGGAAACTCAGGGCCAGCGCGATAAGGGCAAGGTACGGCACGTGGACCATCAGCTCCGGTCCCGCGAACGCCCGCAGCAGATGGTCCACGCTGTCGAGCCCGGGCGCCGACAGCCACGCGACCTGCGCGGACTGCCCCTTGGAGACGACGGCGAGCGGCAGCAGCACCAGCACCGCGACGCCTGCCGCCCGCGCCCACCCCCGCCACACCCGCCGCGGCACCCGCGTGAGCGCCAGCGTCACCGCGTGCGCGAGCAGCACCAGCACCGCGAACTCGTGCAGCAGGCAGGTGACGGCGACCGTCCCACCGTACGCCCACCAGGCTCCCGTCCGCACCGCCCTCACCAGCAGCAGCGTCGCGCCCGCGACACCGGCCGCGACCAGCGCGTAGGACCGTCCCTCCTGCGCGAAGTGCCCGGCCATGGGCGTGACGGCGTACAGCAGACCCGCCCACAGGCCGACCCGCGGGCAGCCCAGCCGGACGCCGAGGGCGGCGACGAGGCCCGCGGTCGTGGCGGCCCCGCAGACCGAGGGGAGCCGCAGGGCGACCTCGCCGGGGTGCAGGGCGAGGACGACGTGCATGAGGAGGTAGTAGAGGCCGTGCACCGCGTCCACGCTGTGCAGCAGCTGCCAGATCTGCGGGACCGAGCGCCGCGCGACCTGGAAGGTGACGGCCTCGTCGCGCCACATACCGCCGCGGTCCAGGCCCCAGAGCCCGATCGCGAACATGACGGCCACGGGCACCAGCACGGCCACGACCTCGGTACGTCCGATCCCCGACCGCCTCACCCACGAGCTCACCATGAGCAAGATCTTGTGCGATTAAACAACCTTTGAGAGGTATTGACGGCGTATCAGCCCTTTTGACCCATCCATGCGGCTTACCATCCGGCCTTGATGAGCACCTTGATGAGCACCTCGCCGAAACACCGCCGCCCGCTCCTCCTCGCCGCCGGGTGGCTCGCCACCCGGGCGCTGATGCTGTGGCTGCTCGCCCACGACCACCTCCGCCTGCTCGGCCGGGGCGGGGTCTCACGCGAGGTCAGCAGCCTCTACTTCCGCTGGTACGGCGTGCTGTCCCACGGCAGCTTTCCGGCGGACGACCGGCTGTGGCAGTACCCGCCGGGCGCCGGTCCCGTACTGCTCGCGCCGGCACTGCTGCCGACCCTGACGTACTTCACGGCCTTCGTGGCGCTCACCCTCGCCACGGACGCCGTGATCATGGTCGCCCTTACGTGCGCGGGGACCCGCCCCGGCCGCACGCTGGCCGGCGCGGCCCTGTGGATTGCGGCGCTCCCCCTCCTCCTGCACCTCCCACTCGTTCGCTACGACGTCCAGGTCACGGCGTTCGCCGTCATCTCCCTGTTGACGTTGTCGCGCTCCACGCGCGCGTGCGGTGCGTTCGCCGCGCTGGGCGCGCTGGTGAAGGTCTGGCCCGCGCTGGTGCTCATCGGCACGCCGAAGGGCCGTACGACACGGCAGGCCTGGACGTCGGCGGTGGTCACGGCGGCCGCCATGCTCCTGCTGCTGGTCGCCGCGTTCAGCAACCCCTTCGACTTCCTGCGTCAGCAGGGCGGCCGGGGCGTGCAGATCGAGTCACTCGGCGGCACGGTCCTCGGCTTCGCGCGCCACGCCGGGTGGCCGGGCACCGCGCGCTACCAGTACGGCGCGATGGAGTTCGTGGGGCCCTACGTCTCCGCCGTCGCGGCCGCCTCGCTCGCCCTCACCGTCGCCTCCTTCGGACTGCTGCTCCTGTGGCGGGTGCGCGCGCGGCACTGGACGGCGGCGACTCCGTACGACGCCGCCCTCGCCGCCGTACTGCTCTTCACCGTGACGAGCCGCGTGATCAGCCCCCAGTACATGGTGTGGCTGCTCGGCCTGTCCGCCGTGTGCCTGACCTCACGGCACACCACCCAGCGCCCGGTGGCCGCACTGATCGTGGCGGCGACGGCGGTCAGCTCCGTCGTGTACCCCACCATGTACGGGGAGGTCATCCACAGCACCTTGACGGGCTGCCTGCTGATGCTCGTACGCAACGGTCTGCTGGCGGCCGCCGCGGCACTGTCCTTCATGCGGCTGTGGCGGTCGGGCTCGGTCGTGCCCCAGGGGACCGCCTCGGACGTTTCCCACCGGATGCCGCTCCCCGTTCCCGCCGCCTCCCGGGCCAGGCACTGAAGGCGCCTGATTCACTGATACGCGACCGCAGGACACGGGCAGGACCACGGGTTCACAGCCCACCGAGCTCACCGGGCCCACCGAGCTCACTTCACGAGGGGACGGCCGCACATGATCTGGCTGATCACCGGCGGCGCCGGTTACATCGGGGCGCACGTCGTCCGCGCGATGCTCGACGCGGGCGAACAGGCCGTGGTCTACGACGACCTGTCCACGGGTATCGAGGAGCGGGTGCCCTCCGGTGTCCCGCTGGTGGTCGGCTCGACGCTGGACGCCGGACTGCTGGCCCGCACGCTCAGGGAGCACTCCGTCACCGGTGTCGTGCACCTGGCGGCGAAGAAGCAGGTCGGCGAGTCGGTGAACCTCCCCCTGCACTACTACCGGGAGAACGTCGAGGGCCTGCGGGTGCTGCTGGAGGCGGTGACCGCCGCGTCCGTCACCTCCTTCGTCTTCTCCTCCTCGGCGGCGGTGTACGGCATGCCGGATGTGGACCTGGTGACGGAGGAGACGCCGTGCGCGCCGATGAGCCCGTACGGCGAGACGAAACTGGCGGGCGAGTGGTTGGTCCGCGCGACGGGCCGCGCCACCGGCCTGTCCACCGCGTCCCTCCGTTACTTCAACGTGGCAGGCGCGGCGACGCCCGAACTCGCGGACGTCGGCGTCTTCAACCTCGTCCCCATGATCTTCGAGAAGCTCACCGAGGACGCGCCGCCGCGCATCTTCGGCGACGACTACCCCACCCCCGACGGCACCTGTGTCCGCGACTACATCCACGTGGTGGACCTCGCCGAGGCTCATGTGGCCACGGCCCGCGCCCTGGTGGCGTCACCGGGCAAGGACCTGACCCTCAACATCGGCCGCGGGGAAGGCGTTTCGGTCCGCGAGATGATCGACCTCGTCAACACGGTCACCGGCTACGACCGCCCTGCGGTGACCACTCCCCGCCGTCCCGGCGACCCGGCCCGCGTGGTGGCCTCGGCCGACCGCATCGCCGTGGAACTGGGCTGGAAGGCGAAGTACGGCGTCCAGGACATGATCACGTCGGCGTGGGCGGGGTGGGTGCGGCTGCATCCGGGGGCGGCGCGCAACCAGTAGTCCAGGGGTACTTCGGCCCCGTCGCACGGCAGTTGACCCTGCCGGAGCCCGGTAGCACTC
Source organism: Streptomyces sp. NPDC058470 (assembly GCF_042721055.1). Taxonomy (NCBI): domain Bacteria; kingdom Bacillati; phylum Actinomycetota; class Actinomycetes; order Kitasatosporales; family Streptomycetaceae; genus Streptomyces; species Streptomyces sp. NPDC058470. The sequence goes on along the minus strand of NZ_JBHXMF010000085.1, from coordinate 19,060 downwards.
CAGCCGCGACAGCGACCAGGCCCGCCCATGAGATGAGTTGGTCAGCGGGAAATCGGAGCACGCGTACTCGGACTCACTTTTTGTACCACCGCACCTTGAGGGACATGCTCATGACGGAGCGCGGGGAGACCCGGTCGGATTTGATGGCCGGGCAGCTGGGAATCTGGCACGCCCAACAGCTCGCCCCCGACGACCCTCGCTACAACATCGGCGAGTACTTCGAGTTCCGGGGCCCGTTGGATCCCACCGCGCTCGAGGACACACTGCGGAGGGCGCTGCGCGAGGTCGACGCGTTCCATCTGCGGTTCGGTAGTGCCGGCGCGAACCTGTGGCAGGTCGTGGGGGACCGCGACGACTGGACACTGCGCCGGGTCGACGTCAGTGCCGAGGCCGACCCACGTGCGGCGACGCGCGGAGCTGCCGGTCCGGTGGCTCGGGCCGGGCTCGGCCGCGGACCTGGTGAGTGCGGTCGACGCGCGCCGGTACCGGATGGATCTCGAAGCGGCACCGCTGCTGCGGATCTCCACCATGTTCGACGCGGAACACGGGCGCTGGCTCGTCTCGCTGCTGCTGCACCACCTGGTGGACGACAACACGTCGCTGCAGTTACTGCTCGCCGAGACCGGCGCGCACATGGCGGGCACCGGTGGGCGGCTGCCGGACCCCGTGCCGTACCGCACGGTGGTCGCCCGGTCGGTCCTCGACGTGGAGGAGGCCGAGCACGACCGCTTCTTCCGGCGGATGCTGGACGGGGTGACCGAGCCAACGGCGCCGTTCGGCGTTCTCGACGTGCAGGGGAACGGCCTCGGCGTCGACGAGGCACGGACATGGCTCGACACGGAACTGGCCGCGCGCGTACGGCGGACGGCGCGAGGAGCGGGGGTTTCGCCGACGACGCTGTTCCACGTCGCCTGGGGGCGGGCGCTGGCACGCACCACCGGCCAGGACGACGCGGTGTTCGGCACGGTGCTGTTCGGGCGAGGCGGCGCGGACGCGCAGCGAGGGATCGGCGCCTTCGTCAACACGCTGCCAGTCCGTGTGGCGGCGGGCGCGCAAGACGTCGCTGGGTGCGTGCGCAGCACGCACCGGCTCCTGGTCGAGCTCATGCGCCACGAACACGCCTCACTGGCACGGGCGCAGCGGTGCGGTGCGGTGGACGCCCGGCTGCCGCTGTTCACGACGGTCCTCAACTACCGGCACGCCACGTCCGTCGTGCTGGAATCGGGGGTGACGGAGATAGTGCCGGGCATCACGCTCCTGGCGGGCGAGGAGCGGACGAACTACCCGGTTTTCCTGTCGGTCGACGACTCCGCGGACGGCTTCCTGCTCGTCGCCCAGGCGCTGCCGTCGATCGGCGCCGACTGGGTGTGCACCGCGCTGGTCGAAGCCCTGCACCAAGTGGTTTCGGAGCTGGAGTCCACACCGGATTCGCCGATACGAGATCACGCCCTGCCACAGGCCACGGCGCCCGCCCTCCCGTCCTTGCCCGTCCCACGTACCGGCCGGGTGGCCTCGGCAGGCTCGGAGGCGGTCCTGTCCAAGCTGTTCGCCGAGATACTCGACGTATCCTCCGTCGGTGCCGACGACGACTTCTTCGCGCTGGGCGGGCATTCGCTGCTCTCCCTGCGGCTGACCGGCAGGATACGGGCCGTGCTGGACGTCGAGCTTCCGGTGCGCGTGCTGTTCGAGAACCCGACCGTCGCCGGGCTCGCCCGCCGACTCGACCTCGCTTCGGATCAGCCACCAAAAGACATTCGTCGGACAGGCCCTAGACGTTCACTGCCCGGGTGAGCTGGGGGAAGGTGACGCCGGTCAGTTCCTCGGAGGCCGTCCACAGGCGGACGGCGGACTCGGGGTCGCTGGCCGCGGCCGACCGGCCGACGAGGGTCGGGCCGCCCCGCATCTCGGCGAACCCGTCCGGTCCGACGTAGCTGGCGCCGGGCAGATCCTGGGTGGCGGCGTACAGCGTGGGCAGGGCGCCGGCCGCGTTGTCCTGGGCGATGAACCGGTTGCCCACCGCCATGAAGGCGCGCCGCGCGACGCTCGCGTCGTGACTCTGGAGGCTGGTGGCGGCCCAGCCGGGGTGTGCGGCGAGGGCCCGTACGGACGATCCCTCGGCGGCCAGCCGGCTCTGGAGCTCCAGGGTGAACAGCAGGTTGGCGAGCTTGGACTGGCTGTAGGCGGCCATGGGTGAGTACTCGCCGGTCAGATTCAGGTTGTCGAAGCGCATGTGGTTGCTGCTGGGGATCTTGTGGGCCCCTGACGCCACGGTGACCACGCGGTCGGTGACATACGGCAGCAGCAGGTTCGTCAGGGCGAAGTGCCCCAGGTGGTTCGTCCCGAACTGCATCTCGAAGCCGTCCTTGGTGCTGGCCTCGGGGATGTTCATCACGCCCGCGTTGTTGATCAGCAGGTCCAGGTCTCCGTGCCACGACTCGGCGAACGCCCGCACGGAGGCGAGGTCCGCGAGGTCGAGGCGGCGCACCTCGACGGTGCCCCTGGCGCCCTGGACGGTGCGGGCGGCTGCCTCGCCGCGCTTCGGGTCCCGTACGGCGAGCACGACGTGTGCGCCCGCCCGGGCCAGGGCGTCGACGGTGGCGATACCCAGCCCGCTGTTGGCGCCGGTCACGACGGCGGTACGGCCGGTCTGGTCGGCGAGATCGCTTGCGTTCCACTTCTGCTTGGTAGCCATGCCGATGAATGTAGGCGTCGCCAACAATGCTGTCAATGCCAACAATGGTGTCGATGCCAACAATGGTGTCGATGCCAACAAAGTTGACGTCGACAACAATGTAGCCAGCAGTCACATGGCCCTTACACTGAGGGTCATGCAGACTCGCCAGACACGCCGCTACCACCACGGAGACCTGCGCGCCGCGCTGCTGACCCGCGCCGAGGAGACGCTCAGAGAGAAGGGCCCGGGCGCCCTGTCCCTGCGCGAACTGGCCCGCGACCTGGGCGTCAGCCACGCCGCACCGAGCCGTCACTTCAAGGACAAGCAGGCGCTCCTTGACGCACTGGCCCAGGTCGGTTTCGCGCGCATGGGCGAGGCGCTGGCCGCGTCACAGGCGACGGCGGACGAGACCTTCGCCGACCGCCTCGGTGCCCTGGCCCGCGCCTACGTCGGCTTCGCCGCCGCCAACGCGGAACTCCTCGACCTGATGTTCTCGATCAAGCACGACCCGGAGGCCTCCGAGACCCTCGTCGAGGCCTCGCAGAACATGTCCGTCCTGGCCATTCGGCTCATCGAGGAGGGGCAGCGCCGCGGCGAGGTCCGCACCGGCCCCGTCGACACCGTCGCCGTCCCCCTCTTCACCACCCTCCACGGCTTCGCCAGCCTCGCCGTGAGCGGCACCCTCTCCACCGAGTCGACGGACTCGGACCTGGAAAACGTCATCGCCTACACCCTCAGAGGCTGCGCCCCGGACGCCCCCCAGCCGGACGAACACCCCCGTACGCTCCCTCAGTGACCACCGCCCGCGCCATCGGCGCGATCCTCGGTTCCGCAGTGGGCGACGCCCTCGGCGCCCCCTTCGAGTTCGGTCCCGAAGGCGCGTTCACGGAACGCTTCCCCACCCCCGGTCACGGCGGGGAGATGTGCGGAGGCGGTGGCTGGGACCCGGGCGAGGCCACCGACGACACGCAGATGGCGGTCCTGGTCGGCGAGTCGCTCATCGACCACGCCGGCCTCGAACTCCCGGACGTCTTCAGCAGGTTCCGGCGATGGGCGGCAGCCGACCCCAAGGACATCGGCCTGCAGACGGAGGCGGTCCTCACGAGTGGGGACCCCTGGGACCTGGCCGCCGCGATCCACTTCCAGGAGAACCAACGAGCGGCGGGAAACGGCTCCTTGATGCGGGCGGCCACCTCAGCCGTGTACTTCGCCCCACACGGCCGTAGCGCCACCATGGCCGCCGCCCGCCCCATCGCCGCCCTCACCCACGGCGACCGGGCGGCCTGGGAAGGCACCGCGATCCTTCACGAGTTGATCCGGGTCGCACTGGAGGGCCACGACCCCCTCACCGCGATCCCGGAAACCCTCACCGCCACCCACCCGGACCACCGGCCCCGCTATGCCACCGTCCTCGCCCCCGACTGGCATCCCGACCAGGCAACCGAGTTCAACGGTGCGGTGTGGCCCTGCCTCGGCTCCGCCGTGTGGGCCCTGCGGACGACAGGGTCGTACGAGGATGCCGTGCGCGCCGCGATCGACCTCGGCGGTGACACGGACACCGTCGCGGCGGTGACGGGCGCCCTGGCAGGAGCCGTACACGGGGTGGATGCCATTCCGGCCCGATGGACCGAGCCCCTGCACGTACCTCTGCCGGGCTCCGGCGGACGGATACTCCGCACGGCGGAACTCACCGCCCTGGCAAGCAGGTTGGCGAGCTGAAGCCCTGAGCGAACAGCTCCCCGCGCCCCCGTCCGGCGTCCCTAGCATCGGCGGCATGGGAGCCGAGACCGCAGACACGGCAGGTGGGACCGCGAGGGCGACGTACGACGAACACGCCGACTGGTACAACGAGTTCATGTCGGCCGCCGGGCCCGGTGAGTACATTCGGCGGGTGCACGCCGCACTTGAGGATCTGCTGGGCCCCGGCGAGGGGACCTGCCTGGACGTCTGCTGCGGAACGGGCGCCCACGCGCCCGCGCTGGCCGGGCTGGGGTGGACGCCCGTGGGTGTGGATCTGTCGGGCGGTCAACTCCGGCACGCGGTGAGGCGGTTGCCCGTGGTCAGGGCGGACGCGACGGCGCTTCCGTTCGCGGACGCCTCCTTGCCCGCCGCCGCCTGCGTCCTGGCGCACACGGACGTACCCGACTACGCGGCTGTTCTGCGCGAGGTCGCGCGCGTCCTGCGACCCGGCGGCCGGTTCGTGCACCTGGGCGTGCACCCCTGCTACATCGGCGCGTTCGCCGACTGGAGCGAACGACCGAGGGTCATCGTCGACGAACGGTACGAAGACCGCTCCCGCACCTACGACGCGTGGAACCCGGCGGGGGTCCGCGCCCGGGTCGGCGCCTGGCACCTCCCGCTCGCGGACCTGCTCAATGCCACCACAGCGGCCGGCCTACGACTGGTACGCACCGTGGAGGCCGGTCCCGGCGGGATCCCGGACCTGTTCGGGTTCCTGGCCGTGAAGGCGTAGAGGGACGGCAGGGGAGGACTCCAACGCAAGCACGGCGCCAACGCCAGGCCCGGCACCAGGCCAAGGCAGGACTCCAACACCGAGCCCGGCCCCAACACAAAGCCCAGCACCAGGCCAAGGCACAACTCCCACACCGAGCCCGGCCCCAACGCTAGGCCCGGCGCCAACACAAAGCCGCGCACCGGCGGCAACTCCGGCGCCGACTCCGACTCCGACTCCGACAGACTCCGGCACCGGCGCCAACTCCGGCCCCGGCCCCGGCCCTCACAACGCCTTGAGCGCCGCCGCCGTGGCCCGGGCCAGGCTCGCCAGATAACCCTTGGGCAGCTTGGGGCTGCGCACCACCACCGCCCGCCAGTACAGCGGCCCGGACATCAGGTCGAGCGCGAGGTCGAGGCTGATTCCCTCGCGGACCTCTCCCCGCGCGGCCGCCGCCGCGACGATCCCGTTCGTGACGCCCTGCTGGCCTTCACGCAGGGCCTTCTGCATGGCGTCGGCGATCTCGGGGTTGCGGGCCGCCTCGGCCTGGAGGTCGGGGATGATCTGGCCGGCCACCGGGTGGCGCAAGGCACGTGACGTGACCTCGTACAGCAGCCGCAGGTCGCCCTCCAGGGAGCCGGTGTCCGGCGCGGGCAGGCCCTGGACCGCGATGGCCGAGACCAGGTCGAGGACGAGGTGGAGTTTCGAGCGCCAGCGCCGGTACACCGCCGTCTTGCCGACACCCGCGCGACGGGCGATGCCCTCGATGGACATCCGGGCGTAGCCGACGGCTGCGAGCTCCTCGAAGACGGCGGCGCGGATGGCTTCGGTCACATCCTCCCGGAGGACGGCCGCACCCGCGGGAGCCCGGCGGCGCGGTGCCTTCCCGGAAACAGGCCCACTCCCCGCCCCGGTCCCGGTCCCGGCCCGGGTCGCGGCGCCGGTCACGGCCCCGGTGGCATCGGCGTTCGTCGTCATGCGTTCCAGCATAGGGCGTGACGACGAAACGGTTGCGTTCCGACGTGGAATAGGCCTAGGCTCGCGATGCGACGATACGGTCCCGTTCCGACGTAAGAAGACGGCAAAGACGACGTAAGAGCCAGGTCAAGGACGAACCGGACCGCTTCGCCCCCCACCCCCGAGCGAAAGCAGCGGATGTGAGCCAGGTCCTCGACACACCGCCCCCCGTGTCGGCCTCCCCCGCCGACAAGGCAGCCGGCCGACCCGCCGCGGAGAGCGCCGAGGCGCTCGCCGCCCGGTACGGCCTCACTGTCAGCGGCGCACGCCCCTCCCTGCCCGAGTACATCCGCCAGCTCTGGGCGCGGCGCCACTTCATCACCGCCTTCGCCACCGCCAGGCTCACCGCCCAGTACAGCCAGGCGAAGCTCGGCCAGATCTGGCAGGTGGCGACCCCGCTGCTGAACGCGGCGGTCTACTACTTCATCTTCGGCATCCTGATGGGCACCAGCAAGGGGATCCCCGACTACATCCCGTTCCTGGTCACCGGCGTCTTCGTGTGGACCTTCACACAGAGTTCGATCATGGCGGGGACGCGGGCCATCTCCGGCAGCCTCGGGCTCGTACGCGCCCTGCACTTCCCGCGGGCCGCGCTGCCGGTGTCGTACTGCCTCCAGCAGCTCCAGCAGTTGCTGTTCTCGATGTGCGCGCTGGTCATGATCCTGCTCGCCTTCGGGGTGCCAGTCAGCATGTCCTGGCTGCTCGTCATCCCCGCGCTCACGCTCCAGTTCGTCTTCAACGCGGGCGTGGCGATGATCATGGCCCGGATGGGCGCGAAGTTCCCCGACATCTCCCAGCTCATGCCGTTCCTGCTGCGCACCTGGATGTACACCTCGGGCGTCATGTGGAGCATCGAGCACATGCTGAAGAATCAGGACCTGCCCGGCTGGGTCCTGGTGGCGCTGCAGTCCAACCCCGCCGCCGTGTACATCGACCTGATGCGGTTCTCGCTGATCGACAGCTTCCACGCCAGCCAGTTGCCGCCGCACGTGTGGGCGGTCGCGACGGGCTGGGCCCTGCTCGCCGGCGTGGGCGGGTTCCTGTACTTCTGGAAGGCTGAGGAGACGTACGGCCGTGGCTGACATCATCACGAAGAGCAACCCCGAGAGCACGCCCAAGAGCGCCCTCGTGGACACACCCGACGAGCTGATCCCCACGGTCATCGTCGACCAGGTCGACATCGTCTACCGCGTCAACGGCACCGGCGGCGGCCGCGGTTCCGCCACCGCCGCGCTCAACCGCATCCTGCACCGCGGCAAAGCCGAGAAAGCCTCCGGTGTCCGCAAGGTGCACGCCGTGAGGAACGTCTCCTTCACGGCGTACCGCGGCGAGGCCATCGGCCTCATCGGCACCAACGGCTCGGGCAAGTCCACGCTGCTCAAGGCGTGCGCGGGTCTCCTCCCCGTGGAGAACGGCAGGATCTACACCGACGGCCAGCCCTCGCTTCTCGGCGTCAACGCGGCCCTGATGGGCGACCTGACCGGCGAGCGCAACGTCTACCTCGGCGGCCTCGCGATGGGCATGTCCAAGGAGCAGGTGCGCGAGCGCTACCAGGAGATCGTCGACTTCTCCGGTATCAACGAGAAGGGCGACTTCATCACGCTGCCCATGCGGACGTACTCCTCCGGCATGTCGGCCCGCCTGCGGTTCTCCATCGCCGCCGCCAAGGACCACGACGTCCTGATGATCGACGAGGCCCTCGCGACGGGGGATCGCTCCTTCCAGAAGCGCTCTGAGGCACGCATCCGGGAGCTGCGGAAGACTGCGGGCACCGTCTTTCTCGTGAGCCACAACAACAAGTCGATCCGGGATACGTGTGACCGGGTGCTGTGGCTGGAGCGCGGCGAGCTGCGCCTGGACGGGCCGACGGAGGATGTGCTCAAGGAGTACGAGAAGTTCACGGGGAAGTAGAACCCGGCAGGAAGAAGGGGGCGCCCCAGCCATCACGGCTGGGGGCGCCCCCTTCGGCGTACCGCCTGAAAGCAGAAGGCGTACGTCGGCTACGAATGCGTCCGCAGCAGCGTCCGCATCGTCCGCATGGCCACCGACAGATTCGCCAGGTCGAACGCGTCCGAGCTGCGGATCTCCTCCAGGGTCGTGCGGGCGCGGCCGAGGATCGCCGCGTTCTTCTCCTCCCAGGCCTTGAAGCGCTGCTCGGGAGTGGAGGTGCCGTTGCCGGCGGAGAGAACGTCGGCGACGAGCGCCGCGTGGGCCGCGTACAGGTCCTCGCGGATGGAGGCGCGGGCCATGGACTGCCAGCGGTCGGCGCGCGGGAGCTCGATGATCCGGTCCATGAGCTGGGTGATGCCGAGCCGGTCACCGAGGTCGTAGTAGACCTCGGCGACGGCCATCGGGTCCTTGCCGGTGCGTTCGGCCACCGCGACGATGTCCAGCGTCGGGAAGGCGGAGGAGAACCCGGCCACGCGGGTGGCGAGTTCGTCCGGGACGCCGGCGCCCGTCAGCTCGTCATGGATCCGCTGGTACCACTCCGAGTCCGCGCCACGCAGCAGCTTGGGCAGCTGGGACCAGACCTGCTCGACCCCGTCGCTGAAGAAGCTGATCGTCTCGGCGAGCTGGAGCGGCTGCGGCCTGTTGTTGAGCAGCCAGCGCGTACCGCGCTCGACGAGACGGCGGGAGTGGAGCCGGATCCGGGTCTGGACGTCGGCGGCGACGACATTGTCGAGCGCCTCCACCGCGTCCCACACCTGGCTCGACTCGAAGATCGCGCGGGCCGCGGTCTGCGCCCGGACGATCTCCTCCAGGGAGGCGCCGGTCTCCTCGCGCAGGCGGTGCAGGAAGCTCGTACCGCCTGTGTTGACCGTGTCGTTGACCAGGACGGTCGTCACGATCTCGCGACGCAGCGCGTGCCCGTCGATCTGCTCGCGGAACTTCTCGCGCAACGCGGTCGGGAAGTACGCGTGCAACAGGCGCTGGAGGTAGGGGTCGTCGGGCAGCGAGGTGGCGAGCAGCGCGTCGGAGACCGTGATCTTCGTGTACGCGAGGAGGACGGCCGTCTCCGGACCGGTCAGCCCCTGTCCTGCGGCCAGCCGCTCGCGGATCTGCCGGTCGGTGGGCAGGAACTCCAGGGCCCGGTCGAGGTGGCCCTCCCTGACCAGGTGGCGCAGGAAGCGCTGCTGGGCGTGGAGCATGTCCGGCGACTGGGCCAGCGCGTTGGCGATCGCCACGTTCTGCGCGTAGTTGTTGCGCAGGACCAGGTCGCCGACCTCGTCGGTCATCTGGGCGAGCAGCTTGTTGCGCTGCTTGACGGTCAGATCGCCGTTCGTCACCACCGCGTTGAGAAGGATCTTGATGTTCACCTCGTGGTCGGAGGTGTCCACGCCCGCGCTGTTGTCGATGGCATCGGTGTTGATCTTGCCGCCGTGCTGCGCGAACTCGATCCGGCCGAGCTGGGTGAGCCCCAGGTTGCCGCCCTCGCCGACGACCTTGACCCGCAGGTCGGCGCCGTCGACCCGGATGGCGTCGTTGGCCTTGTCGCCGACGTCCGCGTGCGTCTCGGTGGACGCCTTTACATACGTACCGATGCCGCCGTTCCACAGCAGGTCGACCTGCGACTTGAGGATCGCCTTCATCAGGTCGGCCGGCGTCATCTTGGCGACGCCGGACTCGATGCCGAGGGCCTCGCGGATGTGCGCGTTGACCGGGATGGCCTTGGCGGTACGCGGGAAGATGCCGCCGCCGGACGAGATCAGCTCGCTGTTGTAGTCGGCCCACGAGGAGCGCGGCAGCTCGAAGAGCCGGCGGCGCTCGGCGTACGACGTCTCGGCGTCCGGCGTCGGGTCGATGAAGATGTGCCGGTGGTCGAAGGCCGCCACCAGCCGGATGTGCTCGCTGAGCAGCATTCCATTGCCAAAAACATCTCCTGACATGTCCCCGACACCGACCACCGTGAAGTCCTGCGTCTGGGTGTTCACGCCCAGCTCCCGGAAGTGCCGCTTCACGGACTCCCAGGCACCGCGCGCGGTGATGCCCATCTTCTTGTGGTCGTAACCGGCCGAGCCGCCGGACGCGAAGGCGTCGCCGAGCCAGAAGTTGTAGCTCTCCGCGACCCCGTTGGCGATGTCCGAGAAGGTCGCGGTGCCCTTGTCGGCTGCGACGACGAGGTAGGTGTCGTCCCCGTCGTGCCGTACGACGTCCGCGGGCGGGACGACCTCACCTGCCACCAGGTTGTCGGTGATGTCGAGCAGCGCGGAGATGAAGGTCTTGTAGCTCGCGATCCCCTCGGCGAGCCACGCGTCGCGGTCCACGGACGGGTCGGGCAGCTGCTTGGCGACGAATCCACCCTTGGCGCCGACGGGCACGATGACGGTGTTCTTCACCATCTGCGCCTTCACCAGACCGAGGATCTCTGTCCGGAAGTCCTCCTTCCGGTCGGACCAGCGCAGACCACCACGCGCCACCTTGCCGAACCGCAGGTGCACGCCCTCGACACGCGGCGAGTACACCCAGATCTCGTACGCCGGACGTGGCGCCGGAAGGTCCGGGATGGCCTGCGGGTCGAACTTCATGGAGACGTACTCATGGGGCTTCGCGCCCAGCGCCTCCTGGAAGAAGTTCGTGCGCAGGGTCGCCTTGATGACGGTGAGGAAGGAACGCAGGATCCGGTCCTCGTCCAGGCTGGCCACCTGGTCGAGCGCGGCGTCCAGCTCCTCCATCAGCGCGTCGGTCAGCTCGACACCGGCGCGCTGGCGGTCCGGCGACATCCGCGCCTCGAAGAGCGAGACGAGCAGCCGGGTGGTGTGGACGTTGTTGCGGAGGGTGTCCTCCATGTAGTCCTGGCTGAAGGTCGAGCCCGCCTGGCGCAGGTACTTGGCGTACGCGCGCAGCACCATCGCCTGGCGCCAGTTGAGCCCGGCGCTCAGCACCAGCGCGTTGAAGCCGTCGTTCTCGGCCGCGCCGGTCCAGGTGGCGGCGAAGGCCTGCTGGAAGCGCTCGCGGCCGTCGTCGCCGAGGGAATCCCCGTTGCCGTTCAGGGACTTGGGCAGGCGCAGCCCGAAGTCGTAGATCCAGGCGGTCGTACGGTCCGAGCAGCGCAGCTCGTACGGACGTTCGTCGGTGACCTCGACGCCCATCCGGTTGATCGCGGGCAGCACCGCGGAGAGCGAGACCTGCTCGCCGGTGCGGTAGATCTTGAAGCGGCGCTCGCCGGGTCCCGCGCCGACCGGCTCGTACAGACTGAGCGCGAAGTCCTTGTTGTCATCCTTGGTCAGCCGTTCGAGGTGGACCAGGTCGGCGACGGCGGCGCGCGGGTTGTGGTCGGCCTTGTATCCCTCGGGGAAGGCACCCCCGTACCGGCGCACCAGCTCGGCGGCGCGCTCCTCGCCCAGCTCGGCGGTCAGCGCCTCCCCGAAGCCGTCGGCCCACGAGCGGGCGGCCTCGACGAGCCGCGCCTCGATGCGCTCCTTGTCGGTGTCGGACAGCTGCGGCAGCTCGGTGCCCGGCTCGACCCGGACCACGAAGTGCAGCCGGGACAGGATCGACTCGGTGTTCCAGGCCGTGAAGTCGACGCTGGTGCCGTTCAGTTCTTCCTTGAGGATGTCGATGATCCGCAGGCGTACGCCGGTGGTGTAGCGGTCGCGCGGGAGGTAGACGAGCGCGGAGTAGTAGCGCCCGTACTCGTCCTGGCGCAGGTACAGCCGCAGCCGGCGCCGCTCCTGGAGGTACAGGACGGAGGTGACGATGGACCGCAGTTCGTCCACCGGGGTCTGGAACAGCTCGTCGCGCGGGTACGTCTCCAGGATCTGGAGCAGGTCGCGCCCGTCATGGCTGTTGGGCGAGAACCCGGCGCCGCGCAGAACTTCCTCGACCTTGCGGCGCACCACGGGAACCCGCCGTACGGACTCGGTGTAGGCAGCCGAGGAGAACAGCCCGAGGAAGCGCCGCTCGCCGATCACATTGCCGTCGGCGTCGAACTTCTTCACACCGACGTAGTCGAGGTACGACGGCCGGTGCACGGTGGACCGGCTGTTGGCCTTGGTCAGCACCAGCAGCTTGTGCTCGCGGGCCTTGGCGCGGGCGTCCGCGGGCAGCCGCTCGAAGGACGGGCTGACCGGGTGGCTGTCCTCGCCGGTGTGGTGCGGGTCGGAGCGCAGGATGCCGAGACCGGTACCGGCCACGGCGGCGAGCGAGTCGTCGTCCCGCAGCTCGTACTCCCGGTATCCCAGGAAGGTGAAGTGGTCGTCCGCGAGCCAGCGCAGCAGCCCCCGGGCCTCCTCGACCTCCTGGTCACGCAGGTCGTCCGCGGTCGGCTCCTTGGGCAGCTCCTCCGCGATGCGCAGCGCGGCGTCGCGCATCTTCTCCCAGTCCTCGACGGTCTCGCGGACATCGGAGAGCACGCGCAGCAGATCGGCGGTGATCTGCTTCAGATCCGCGCGGTCGGTCTCGCGGTCGACCTCGACATGGATCCAGGACTCGACGGCGGCGTCGTGCGGAAGGTCGCCGGTGGGCCGGGTCGTCAGGACCTCGATGAGCCTGCCGGTGAGGTCACGCCGTACGACGACCTGCGGGTGGATGACGAGGTGGATGCCGCGCCCCTGGCGCGAGAGCTCGTTGGTGACCGAGTCGACGAGGAAGGGCATGTCATCGGTCACGACCTCGACGACGGAGTGGCTGGAGGTCCAGCCGTTCTCCTCGACGGTCGGGGTGTGGACCCGGACGCTGGCCGTGCCCTGGGGGCGGTTCTCGGCCAGTCGGTAGTGCGAGAAGGCGGCTCCGAAGACATCGACCGGGTCACGGTCGGTCAGGTCCTCCGCTGCGGTGTGCAGGTAGTAGCGCTGGAGGAACGCGAGCACTGTCTCCCGGTCGGGGGTGCCCTCGTCCGTCGTCCCAGTCGGTAGGTGCGCCCCGACCGGGCTGTTCTCAGCTACCCGGGCGGCCCGTTCGAGCAGCTCGGCCTTGGCTTCGTCCAGCTTGGTCTGCATTGTCCTCTGGCTCCTGTCGCGCGCCATTGCGTGACGTAGAAGGAAGTACGGTCTCTTCTCCGACGTAGCGCCGTGACGCGGGGTGTCCGGTCTGGTCCGACGCTATGCCGCACGGAGAGATGAGCGGGGGGTTATCGGCCATTCTCGGCACCCGCGGCGACTGTGACGCTGCTCTCGGCACCGCCGGTGCCTCGGGTGTCCCAGGTGCTGCCCCGGGTGCCCTCGGCGCTCTGAATGTCGCTCCGGGTGTCCGCGCTGCCCTTGACTCCCCGACCCGCCTGCGAAGATCAACGACCGCCGCCCGGTCACGGATGTCGTCCGTGCTGTCCGGGCGCGGAGCAGGGGCGTCAAGGCCCCCGCGAGATATCGCGCTGATCACGCCCCCAGGCTATCGCTCCCCACCGGGGAGTCGTCATGAGCCGTATGTGTACAAAAGCAGGGGTCGAACTTTGACACTCTGCACAGGGACGAATGGGACGCGGGCGTGCAGTGCGGGCGACTTCCCTGCGGGGCGGGCACGTTGGCCTTAGCCCGGTTCCCGTGACAGCGGGCGGCGGCTGCCCCGCCGACGAGGGCAGCCGCCGTGACACCGCCCGGGGCGAAACGGCCGGGCGCCTGCCATGACAGCCAAGGCCCGTGGGGACGGGAACCAACACTGCCGACACCCAACCGCTCCCTACGGATTCCTCACCCCGGACAGCACGACCCGAGCCTCCCGCACCCTGCGTGCCCCCACCATCGGTACCCACGAAGATCCGTATACGTATAGAGGGATCAGGCCAACAGCTAGGTGTACCTACCGCTACCGTCCCAGCTACGGGCATGCGTGCCACTGCAACCGCCTTAGCTGGGGGCATGCGTGCCGCTGCAACCGTCCCAGCTGTGGGCATGCGTGCCACTGCAATTGTCTTAGCTGTGGGCATGCGTGCCGCTAGGGGCGGCACGGGTGGGCACAGCGGCACCCCGCACAGCGCCGGGCCGCGCGACCCGCCTCGACTCCAGCCTCCACGCCGGGTACCTGGTCAACGCCGGTAAGCCCCCTCCCCCCGGCGCCCAAGCACCGGGGCTCAGCACACCCCCCAGCCCACCGCTAGGCGTCCGGCCCCGCAGGAATCTCCCCCCGAGACCCCACCCCCAACTTCGCCAGAATGTGCTCGACATGCGCATCAGCGGTCCGCTTGGAGATGACAAGCCGCTCAGCGATCTCCCGATTGGAGAGCCCCTGCGCCACCAGCGCAGCGACCTCCCGCTCGCGCCGGGTCAACGCATCCGCCCCACCCCGCCGAACCCCGCCCCGAGGCCCCGGCACCGCCCCCGGCGTATCCACATCCCCCCGCACCGCCTCCAACACCTCCGGCCCGCTCAACCGCGCCCCCACCACCCGCCACCGCTCGAACTGCGGACCCCCCAGCGCGACCCTGATCTCCTTGCGCACCGACTCCTGCTCCCGCAGCACCGAGGGCAACAGCCCGATCGGCGCACTGTGCAACCGCTGCGCGTTCTCCGCGTACCCGAGCAACCAGGCAGCCCGGACATACCGCTTCTCGTACGCCGCCGACCAGGAGAGACCGAGGCAGCACAGCCCCGCCACCAGCACCTCACCGATCCCGGCCACTTCTTCGAGGGCCTGCCGCAGTCGGGCGGGACTCTCCGTCCGGTCCCCGGCGAGCCACGAAATCAGCCCGTACGCCCCGAGCGTGGAGGCGTGCATCTGCCGCTCGCCGGTCTCCTCCAGCCGGGCGAGCCCCACCTCGCACAGCTCCAGCGCGCCGGGCACATCGCCGAGTACGGCCCGCACGAGCGCTCCCTCGTAGTGGTGCAGCGCGATGCCCAACAGGTCGTCGCACGCGAGAAGTAGCTGCCGCTCCACCTCCACCATGGCCAGCCCCTCCTCGAAACTCACCTCCCCGCACAAGGCCCGCAGCCCGCCGATGTACCCGCGCGCGATCGGCCCCACCGTCTCCGTCTCCCTGCCGACGCGCGCGGCGACCTCCTCGGCCTGCCGCGTCCGCTCCAGCGCGAGCGCCAGATCGGCGTTCCACACCCCGAACATGCCGGTCACCAGCAGCCCCCAGGCCCGCGCCGGACAGTCCCCCGGAACCCGCTCCAGCCCCTTCTCGATCCAGTACCTCCCTTCGGACAAGGCCCCGCGGGCCCGCCAGTGCGGCCACAGCCTGGCCGCGAGCCGCAGCCCCTCCTCCGCCCTGCCGGGCACCCCGCTCTCGTACGCGTACTCCAGCGCGGCCCGCAGATCGGCGATCCCGGCACGCGCCTCGTGGTGCAACTCCGTCTGGCGTGGCGTGAAGAAGCCTTCCTCAAAGCGGACTCCCAGATCCCGCAGGTAGGCGAAGTGCCGCTCCCGCACGGCCGCCCCGCCACCCGACTCCTCCAGCCGGTCGGCGCCGTACTCCCGGATGGTGTCCAGGAGCCGATAACGCCCGCCGTCCTGCCCGACGCGCTGCACCACCGACTTGTCGAAGAGCCCGATCAGCGGCTCAAGGACCCCGCCCGCCTGTAACTCGCCGCCCGCACACACCCGCTCCGCCGCCGCCAGCTCGAAGGAACCCGCGAAGACGGACAGCCGCGCCCACAACGACCGCTCCTCGGGGGTGCACAGCTCATGCGACCAGCCGATGGCCGTACGCAGGGTCTGGTGCCGTGTCAGCGCGGTGCGCCGCCCGCCGGTGAGCACCTCGAACCGGCGGTCGAGCCGGGCCACCAACTCCGCCAGGGGCACCGCGCGCAACCGCACCGCGGCCAGCTCCAGCGCCAGCGGAATCCCGTCGAGCCGGTCGACGAGCGCCCGCAACTGCCCCTGGTCACCGTCCGCCACGGCGAACCCCGGCACCACCGCCCGCGCCCGCTGCACGAACAGTTCCAGCGCGTCGTCACGGGCCAGCGGCGCGATCTGCAGACAGTGCTCGCCCGGCACGTCCAGGGGCTGTCTGCTGGTCGCGAGGATGCTGACGCCCTCGGCCTCCCGCAGCAGGATGTCGGAGAGCATCGCGCAGCCGTCGACCAGGTGCTCGCAGGTGTCGAGGACGATCAGCAGGCGACGCCCTTGGAGATGGGCGACCACCGCGTCGAGCGGCTTCATGCCGGACTGCTCCGGCAGTTCGAGGACCGCGGCGAGTGTCGCCGGTAGGAGCTCCGGGTCACGCAGCTCCGACAGCTCGGCCAGCCACACCCCGTCCGGGAACCGCTCCCCGACCCCGGCCGCCACCCGCAACGCCGTACGACTCTTGCCGACCCCGCCGGGCCCCACCAGTGTGACGAGCCGCGCCCGCTCCAACGCGCCCCGCGCCAGAGCGAGTTCCTCCGCCCGCCCGACGAAACTGGTGAGCTCGACGGGAAGGTGACCACCCCGCCGCTGCCCGAAGCCGAACCCGAATCCCATCGCGCCCCCCACAGCACGCGCCACCGTTCACACCGGGGCCCTGGTCCCCCGCACAGCGTACGCACCCGGAAGCGGAGCGTTAACGCCTTCTCCTCAAGTCCGTGCCCCCGCACAGCCCATCCCACCGAACACGCCAGGCTCACCCCGGCGCCAAGCCCCGCCGGTCACCAGTGAGACTGTGGGACCGCCGCCCCACCCGGGTCAGGCCGCCAGCCGCTGCGCCTCCACGACCGCTTCCTCCAGGCTGTCCACCACGGGCACGCCCACCTCCTCCAGGCTGGCGCGGCCGTGCGAACCGCCGGTGTAGAGGACCGCCTGCGCCCCCACATGGCGGGCGGCTATCGCGTCGTCGGCGGCGTCACCGATCACCACCACGCGGGCCGGCTCCACACCGGCGAGCGCGCTCAGGTGCCGCACCATGTGCTCGGCCTTGCTGCCGCCGGAGGGCCCGGTCCGCCCGTCGACCCGGACGAAGTGCGGCTCGATCCCGAACTCCCTCACCAACGGGACCAGTTCCTCGTGCCCGTACATACTGAGGATCGACTGGCTGTGCCCCGCCGACCCCCACTCCGCCAGGAGCGTCGGCACACCCGCGGTGAGCTCGCACACCACCCGCTGCTCCGTGTAGTACCGATGGAAGGTCTCGTCCATGATCTGCCACTCGGCGGCGGTCGGCAGTCGCCCCATGAGCCGCTCATAGAACTTCGGCACCGGAACGCAGTACAACGCCCTGTACCGCTCCAGCGTGATCGGCTCAAGGCCCAGCTCGGCGAACGCCGCGTTCGTCGCCCCGATGATCGCGGCATTGTCGTGGAACAGAGTCCCGTTCCAGTCCCACACAATGTGCGCTGCTCCGTACTTCCCCATGACAAGAAAGTACCCGCCCCCACTGACATCGCTCCAGACAGCCCGTCCGCGGCGGCCGCGCCAGGAGCAGCGAAGCCTCAGTCCCCCAAGCCCACCAGGTTGGGGATCTCCTGCGTGGCGAACCACAGCAGCTCGTGGTCCTCGGCCCCGTCCACGATGAACTGAGCGTCGTCGTCCCCGTGATCGGCCGCCCCCAGCGCCTCCACCGCGGCGGCGATGTCCGCCTCCGCGTCCGCCAGGTCGACATGCACGGCAGCCGCCTTGGCCAGGGGCACTGCCCCGGAAACGCGCACCTCACCGAGCGCCGCGGGTTCCAGCCCCCGGTCGGGGTCGGCGACCGCGTCCCGGTCGGCCACGTCGACCGCGACAACCACCCGGCGCCGCACGGCCCCCGGATCGACCGCGAGCAGCCGCAGCGACGCCAGCGCGGCACGGTTCAGCGCCGCGTACTCGAGCTCCTCGATGTCGTCGGAGAGATACCACTCCCGCAAGGCGGGCGTGACGGCGTAGGCGACGAACGGTCCCGCCCCCAGCTCCCCCGTCTTGTACGCCTCGGCGAGACCGGAGAGGGTCAGGGGGACGTAGACGCGCATGGCTGGCCGCTTTCGTAGTCGGAGAGCTCCGGGAAGGGCGTTCCGGCGCCTCCCGGGAGGGCCTTCAGGATACGTGCGGGCGTCCCCTTTCGAGTCCCCGGTCGCACCCTCCGGAGCGTCCACCTCCGACTCGCGATTCACCCGGTACACCCCGGCCCCGCCAAGGCTCCCGCACTTCCCGGCCACTCTGATGAGTGAACTTTTCTGCCGCCCCGACACAGGCGCCACGTCCTTGCGGAGCCCCGCACCCGCCTCGTACAAGATCCCCAACGCAAAAGTTACCGCCCGGTATCAAGCCGGGCCCAGCGAGCGGGGACCACGGATGAACAAGGTGATGACCAGGACGACGCGCCACCCGGGCAGCCGCCCACCCGGCCGCCAGGACTCCCGCCGCCCGGCTACCACCTCACCGCGCGCACCGGGCGGCGGCACCACGCCTCGTACGCCCCCGGAAGGCAGCCCGCCGCCGCCCGGCGGAGGCGCATCCCGAGCCACACCTCCCGCCTCCCGAGCCACACCTCCCGCCTCGCACACCACATCTCCCGCATCGCGAACCACACCGCCCGGAAGCCGAACCACACCGCCCGCCGGTCGCCCGCCCACGACGCAGGCCGGAGCCACGACCCGCACCGCGCCCCCTGCGGCCATCCACCGCCCGGCCCTCGCTCAGACCCCCCACAGGCCCACTTCCCGCCCCCGCCCCACCGACCTCTTCGCCGACCTCCTGCTCGCCGTCCTGAGCGGCCAGCGCCCCGTCCACTGCATGCTGCGCCACACCGCGGGCCGCGCCTACGACGAACTGGCCTGGCTCGCCGAACGCGGCCTCCTGCGCACCCGCGGCACCCGCCCGGTCGTCCGCGACATCGGCTACTACGTGCCGCGCCCCGGCGCGATCGAGGCCTTCGCCCGCATCGGCGCCGGCGAACAGCTCCGCGCCATGGCCTTCCGCCTGGAGCAGGCCCCCGACCTCCGCTGGCGCTGCACAGCGGTCGAACTGGGCGGCCCCCGCATGCCGCACACCAACGACGACTGAGCCAGGGGCAGCGCAAAGGGCCGGACACCCAAAAGGGACGCTGTTGGTTAATCCGGATCCCTGCGTGACGTCGGCCTTCAAGACCTGGT
>NZ_JBHXMF010000084.1:0-32367 GCF_042721055.1 Streptomyces sp. NPDC058470 | reverse complement strand
GGGGGGGGGGGGGGGGGGGGGGGGCCCCCCCCCCCCCCCCGGAACAAGGGACGGGTAGGGGCGGAGGGGGCGAAAAAACTCACAGCCCGCACCGGCGCAGCCGCCGTCACCCCACATGCAGCCGAATCCCCCCACCCCACATGGCCTCCACCCGCACCTGGGTCAGGTCACGGACGAGGGCGTCGGGACGGTGGACGGACGCCCGAGGGCCGACCCCGACGACGCGCATCCCCGCGGCACGCCCCGCAGATATCCCCGCCCCGGAGTCCTCGAAGACGACACAGTCCTCAGGCGCGACGCCGAGTTCGGCGGCGCCCTTCAGGAACCCCTCGGGATCCGGCTTGCTCGCCCCGACGGACTCGGCGGTGACCCGCACGTCGGGAAGCGCAAGCCCGGCGGCAGCCATCCGCGCGGTGGACAGCCCCACATCCGCGGAGGTCACGAGCGCGTGCGACAGTCCCCCGGCGGCGAGGGAGGCCAGAAACTCCGAAGCACCCGGGATCGCGAAGACGCCGTCCATGTCGGCGGTCTCCTCGGCGAGCATCCGCGCGTTGTCCGCGTAGTTCTGCTCCATCGGCCGGTTCGGCAGCAGCACCGCCATGGAGGCGTACCCCTGCCTGCCGTGGACGACCTTCATGACCTCGTTCCCGTCCAGCCCGTGCCGGTCGGCCCAGCGGCGCCAGCAGCGCTCGACGACGGCGTCCGAGTTGACGAGGGTGCCGTCCATGTCGAGCAGGAGGGCGCGGGCGGTCAGAACGGTGGGAGCCGTCATCGGCATGCTCCAGAGCGCGAGAGACGTGGAAAACGCGGGAAACGCGGGAAACGAAACGTGGAGAACCCCGTAAAGGGGACCGGCTACGCCCCCAGGGAACAAGGTGACCCCGCCCGCCGGTCAGGGAGTACGGACGGGAGTCACTTTGTTCCTCAACCATACAAAAGGGGGGACTTTGGCGCCACCACCTCCGACCAGGCATTCAATCGCCAGGTCTACGTACGGTCACCCTCCGAGGAGCGGAAAGTCACCGCCAGGACGCCACAGGGACCGCCCGCCTCACCCCGTCACCGCCTCGAACAGGCTCCATACCCCCAGCCCCAGCATCAGCACCGCCGCGACCTTGGTCACCAGGCTCAGCGGCACCCGCTTCATCAGCGCCTTGCCGCCGACGATGCCGAGCCCGGCGACCGCCCACAGCGCGAGAACCGCACCCAGGCCGACGGAGAGCGGGTCGTCGTAGCGAGCCGCGAGGTTCGCCGTCATGATCTGGGTGAGGTCACCGAACTCGGCGACCAGGATGAGCATGAAACCCGCCCCGGAGACCTTCCAGAAGCCCTGGTTCTCGGGCTTGCGGATCTCCCCCTCGTCCTCGTCCTTCTTGAAGAGGAGGACGGCGGCGCCGCCCAGGAAGAGCACGCCGGTGAGCGCGTGCAGGATCTGCTGCGGCAGCAGGGTCAGGACACTGCCCGCTGCCACGGCGAGCGCGACATGGAGGGCGAAGGCGGCGGCGACGCCGACGAACACGTACGAGGCGCGGTAGCGCGTGCCGAGGACGAGTCCGGCGAGGGCCGTCTTGTCCGGGAGTTCGGCGAGGAAGACGACGCCGAAGACGAGCGCCATCACGCTGAAGCTGATCAAAATTCCTCAATCGGTCGGGCTGCCCCACCGAGAGTCTGTGCTGCGCTGCGACACCTCGGCATGGCAGCGCACAAGGAGCCCGGGCCGAAAGGCACAGGCAGGTGCACTGCTTGCCGAAGGTCTCGCTGGCCGACCGCGTGACGAGGTCTGCCTCCGGGCGCCGGCTCAGACGAGCTGAGCAGTATGTCGACGGTCCGGCGAAGAGCTACTCCCCTTCTGCGCCGTCCATCCTACGGGATGGCCGTGCGGGCCCCGTAGGGTCCTTGGTCCCGCCGCGGGCGTAGGAGTTCTCGTACGTCAGAAGTGTTGATATGTCATGCACACGTCACTAGCTTCTCACCTGGCACACATCTCCTGGAAACACGCCGCCGCAAGCATGTGCTCGCCCGCCCCAACATCCCCCCACTCCCATGGAGTTCGCATGCCCAAGGTCTACGCGCGTCGACGGCTGAGCATACTCGCAGCGGTCACCGGTCTGATAGCCATGGTCGGGATATTCAACGGCCCGACCGCCTCCGCCGCACTGCCCACCCCGGTCACCGCCGCCACCGCCCGCACCTACCTCGCCTCCCTCACCGTCGCGACGGAGGACCGCACCGGCTACGACCGCGACCTCTTCCCCACCTGGATCACCATCTCCGGCACCTGCAACACCCGTGAGACGGTCCTCAAGCGGGACGGCACGGGCGTCGTCACCGACTCCGCCTGTGCGTCCACCAGCGGCAGTTGGTACTCCGTCTACGACGGCGCGACCTGGACCGCCGCGTCCGACCTCGACATCGACCACCTCGTGCCGCTGGCCGAGGCCTGGGACTCCGGCGCCGACAGCTGGACCACCGCCCAGCGCCAGGCGTTCGCCAACGACCTGACCCGGCCGCAGCTCATCGCGGTCACGGACAACGTGAACCAGTCGAAGGGCGACCAGGACCCGGCCACCTGGATGCCCTCGCGCACCGCCTACGCCTGCACCTACGTCCGCGCCTGGGTCCAGGTGAAGTACTACTACGACCTCTCGGTCGACACCGCGGAGAAGACCAAGCTGACCTCGGTCCTCAGCGGCTGCTGAGCCTGCGGGATCGTTAGCAGGTCGGATCCCGGAACCTCCCCGCCGACCTCCGTCGTTCCGTACCGTACGGGGCGACGGAGGAGGCTGATCAACTTGGCGGAACTGCGCCTGGGACCCCTGCTGAGGTACGTCGACGGCTCGTCCGCGACCTTCTGGGTCGAGACGAGCCGTCCGTGCACCGCCGAGGTGCGCTGCGCCGACGGCAGCAGCGGCGAGGCCCGGACCTTCCAGATCGCCGGACACCACTACGCGTTGGTGGCGGTGAGCGGACTGACCCCGGGCACGAGGACCGCGTACGAGGTGCGGCTGGACGACGTACCCGTGTGGCCGCTGCCCGACTCCGCCTTCCCGCCCTCGGTCGTCAGCACCCCCGACGGCGAGGCCGTGCGGGTCACCTTCGGCTCCTGCCGCTGGGCCGCGCCGCCCGAGAACGAGAAGGACCCGGCGGGCCCGGACGCACTGGACACCCTGGCGGCCCGCATCGCCGGAGCGCCGGAAGGCGAACGCCCGGACGTTCTCCTGCTGTTGGGCGACCAGGTGTACGCGGACGAGGTCTCCCGGGCCACGCTCGGCTGGATCGCCGCCCGCCGCGGCCTCGACGACCCGCCGGGCCACCAGGTCGCGGACTACGAGGAGTACACCCGCCTCTACTACGAGTCCTGGCTCGACCCCGAGATCCGCTGGCTGCTGTCCACCGTGCCCAGTTGCATGATCTTCGACGACCATGACGTCATCGACGACTGGAACACCAGCGCCGCCTGGGTCGCCGACATGCGCGCCACCCCGTGGTGGCGTGAGCGGATCCTGAGCGGCCTGACCTCGTACTGGGTCCACCAGCACCTCGGCAACCTCTCCCCGCGCGAACTGTCCGAGGACCCGCTGTACGCCGCCGTCCGCGAGACCCCCGACGGCACCGACGCGCTGCGCGCCTTCGCCGCACAGGCTGACGCCGACCCCGCCTCCGTCCGCTGGAGCTACCGCCGCGACTTCGGCCGCGTCCGCGTCGTCATGCTCGACACCCGCGCGGCCCGCGTCCTG
The DNA here is from genome assembly GCF_042721055.1 of Streptomyces sp. NPDC058470. Lineage (NCBI taxonomy): Bacteria > Bacillati > Actinomycetota > Actinomycetes > Kitasatosporales > Streptomycetaceae > Streptomyces > Streptomyces sp. NPDC058470. Next base: position 28,630 of record NZ_JBHXMF010000084.1, on the reverse strand, counting down.
GACGAGCAGAACCGCCGGATGATCGGCTCCGGCGAGGCGCAGTGGCTGCGCGAACAGGCGCTGGAAGACCCCGGATCGTACGACCATCTCCTCATCGGCACCTCCCTGCCCTGGCTGCTTCCCCCGCTCATACACGACGCCGAGACCTGGAACGCGGCGCTGTGTGTGGGTGAACGGGGCGAGCGGTGGGCGCGGTTCGGGGAGAAGGTGCGCAGGGCGGCCGATCTGGAGCACTGGGCGGCGTTCCCTTCGTCGTTCACCGCGCTCACCGAGTTCATCGCCCAGGCCGGGTCGGGGGACGACGCCCCGGCCACGGTGTGCGTGCTGTCCGGGGACGTGCACCACGCGTACGTCGCCGAGCCGTCCTGGGTCGGCGGCGCACAACCCGACGCCCGGGTCCTCCAGTTGACCTGTTCCCCCGTGCACAACTCCGTCCCCTCCTACATAAAGCTCGGCTTCCGCTTCGGCTGGAGCCGACTGGGGCGCACGATCGGACACCGGCTGCGCCGGCACGGCCGCTGCGCGCACCCGCCCGTCAACTGGGGCAGAACCGGCGGGCCCTGGTTCGGCAACCAGCTGATGACCCTGACGCTGCGCGGGCGTTCCGCATCCCTGCGTCTGGACCAGGCACAGGAAGTACGCGGTGGAGACGTCCGCCTGAGGACGGTGGACGAGTCCGTACTCACCCCCTGATAAGCGATAAGCGCATTGGGTACGGTTGTTGTACGCGTTGTCCCTGATGCTCGTGAGGCATCCCACATGCGGCGCCGATGAGCTGCCCCGGGTCTCGGCTCCCGCACCGTACGACGGCATGATGAGGCGGACCGTCCGCTTCCGGTGGACGGTCCGCCGCCTTGCGCCCCACACGCCGGGAGTCCTCTCTTTGTCCGCACCGCCCGCACCGCCCGCACCGCCCGCCGCGCCCACCGGAACCCGCCATGTCTCCGTCGCCCTCGTCGGTGCCGGGCCGCGCGGCACCAGCGTCCTGGAGCGCCTCTGCGCCTCCGTGCCGGAGCTCCTCGCACCCGGGGTACGGCTGACGGTCCACGTCGTCGATCCCGCCCCACCGGGACCCGGCCGCGTCTGGCGCACCACACAGTCGCCGCAACTGCTCATGAACACCGTGGCCTCACAGGTGACCCTCTTCACCGACGAGAGCGTGGACTGCTCGGGACCGATACGTCCGGGGCCGAGCCTGCACACCTGGGCGGCCGGCGAAGTCGGCCCCGACGACTATCCGACCCGCGCCCGGTACGGCCGCTATCTGGAGTGGGTCTTCGGCGAGGTGGTGCGTGAGGCGCCGCCCGAGGTGCGGGTCGAGGTGCACACCGCCCGCGCGACCCGGCTCGAGGACGCGCGCGACGGCCGTCAGACGCTCACCCTCTCCACCGGCCGCACCCTGTCGGGCCTCGCCGCCGTGATCCTCGCGCAGGGCCATCTGCCGGTCCTCGCGGACCCCGCGGAGCGGCACCTCACCGCGTACGCCGAACGGCACGGCCTGCGCCGCGTCCCGCCCGCCAATCCGGCCGACGTCGGTCTCTCCCCGCTCGCCCCCGGCGAGCCGGTCCTGCTGCGCGGCCTCGGCCTCAACTTCTTCGACCACATGGCCCTGTTGACCACGGGCCGCGGCGGCCGCTTCACCCGCACCCGCCAGGGCCACCTGCGCTACCTCCCCTCGGGCGACGAGCCCCGTCTGTACGCCGGCTCCCGGCGCGGCATCCCGCACCAGGCCCGCGGCGACAACGCGAAGGGCCCGTACGGGCGGCATCTGCCTCTCGTCCTCACGGACGACGTGATCGCCTCCTTCCGCAAGCGCACGGACTCCGGTGACGCGCCGGACTTCCTGCGCGAGATATGGCCGTTGGTGGCGAAGGAGGTGGAAACGGTCTATTACGAGGGGATGTTGGAGGGGCGTGAGTCGAGGAACTTCAGGGACCGGTTCCTCGCCGCCCCCCATCGCGGTCCCCAAGAGGGTTCGATTCTGGCCGAGTTCGGCATCCATTCCGCCAACCACTGGTCCTGGGACCGCATTTCGCGCCCCTACGCCGGACGGGTCTTCGCCGGCCCCGACGCCTGGCGGAACTGGCTCCTCGGACATCTGCGCGAGGACGCCGAGGAGGCCGCGCGCGGCAATGTCGAGGGCCCGCTCAAGGCCGCCCTGGACGTGCTGCGCGACCTGCGCAACGAACTTCGCCGGATCGTCGACCACGGAGGGCTTTCGGGCGCTTCACGCCGGGAACACCTGGACCGTTGGTATACGCCGCTCAACGCGTTCCTCTCCATCGGGCCACCCCGGCAGCGCGTGGAGGAGATGGCGGCGCTGATCGAGGCGGGCGCACTGACCGTTCTCGGACCCCGCCTCGGGGTGCGGGGCGAGGACGGGGCCTGGGTCGCACACTCCCCTGACGTGCCGGGTTCGGCGGTACGCACGACGACGCTCATCGAGGCGCGGCTGCCGGAAGCGGACGTGCGGCGGACCGCCGACGAGCTGCTCGGGCGGCTGCTGAAGACGGGCCGGTGCCGTCCGCACACCGTCGACGGTTACGAAACCGGAGGCCTGGACGTAACACCGCGCCCTTACCGTCTGATCGACCGTCAAGGCCGGGCGCACACACGGCGTTTCGCGTTCGGCGTGCCCACCGAAGGGGTGCACTGGGTGACCGCGGCCGGGGCCAGGCCAGGCGTGGATTCGGTCATGCTGTCCGACGCCGACGCGGTGGCGCGGGAGGTACTACGGGTCGCACAACGGGGCGCACCGCGTGCGGCGACGGCCGACACGGAAACCCAAACGGAAGCGCAAACGGAAGCAGATCCGTGGCCGAATGTTGAACTTGCAAGCATAGATTAGGCGCCCCTACCGTAAGGGGCTCACTCGGTTCCGTCCCCACGACCGGTCCGTCCCAACGGACCGGCCCTGACCGAAGGAGACCCCATGAGACCCGGCCTGTCCGGACGCCTCAACAGCGCCCAGCCCTACGCCATCGCCCTGTTCCGCATCGTCGTCGGCCTCCTCTTCGCCTGCCACGGCGCCGCCTCGCTCTTCGGAGTCCTCGGGGGCGCGATGGGCGGCGGCAGCATCGACGCAGGCACCTGGCCCGGCTGGTACGCGGCCGTCATCCAGTTCGTCGGCGGCATCCTGGTACTGCTCGGCCTCGGCACCCGCGCCGCCGCGTTCATCGCCTCGGGTTCGATGGCGTACGCGTACTTCGACGTCCACCAGTCGGGCGCCCTGTGGCCCATCCAGAACGGCGGCGAGGCCGCGGCGATGTTCAGCTGGGCCTTCCTGCTGCTGGTCTTCACCGGCTCCGGCGCCCTCGGCCTCGACCGCATCCTCGCCTCCCGCACGTCCTCGGGCTCGAACTCGGCGGACTCGGCGGACTCGGCGGACTCGGCGGACGAGCGGACCTCGGAGCCCGTACCGGCCTGATCACTTGCACGACGGCGCCCGTCCCCTCGTACGAAGGCGTACGAGGGACGGGCGCCGTCGACCGTCGTACCCGCTCAGCCCGTCCCGGCCCCCCACCCGAACGGCACGGTGAAGCAGGCCACCCTGGAGCCGGCCATGCCCGGCGCGGAGTGCAGCACCACGGAGGAGGCCTCGCCACGCCTGAAGTTCCAGTCGTGCCGGGCGCTCGCCCCGCCGTCGCCGCGGTCGTCGGCGGTGAAGTCGAGCCAGACCTCGTTGTCGGCGTTGGCGTAGGCCGGGTCCGTCGGCGGCTGCACGGGGTCCTTGCGGTGCTGGTAGTGCCCGCCCGCGGCGGCCGGCTCGGTGCCGCACGGCTTCTGGTGCACATGCACGCCGTACACGTGCCCCGCCGTCAGGCCCTCCACCTTCAGCCGTACGGTCGTGGCGCCACTCGCCTCGGTGCGCTGGCTCACCTCGATCCGGGCGGCCGCGGGTACGAGCGTCGTGTCGTACGTCAGTGCCGCCGACGGGACGAAGGCGGTGGGCGGCGCGAACCGCGCGTCCGTCTTCATCCAGTAGCCGTCGGGCGCGGCCGTGCCGCTGCCGCCCGTCGCCAGTAGGGCCGACGCCAGAACGCCGACGAATATGCCTGCCACCATCGCTGTCCAACTCCTCTTGGGCTTGTGCTGCGCACCCCCGCCGAATCGATCTCCCTTTCGTTGGTACGGGAAGTCGGCGCGGTGCGCCGCGCGGAGGCGGCAGCCGGGTGAACGTGGCGTGAGAGACCCACGAGCCCCCGTGAAACTCCTGTCACACCCGCGGCGTACGCTGTATGGCTGTCACAGGCCGCCCTGCCGCTCCCCGCCACGCCGCGGCGTGGTTGTGCCTACGGGGGAAGTACAGGGGAGTGTTGCGGGTGCTGGAAAGTGTGGGGCTGCTGACAGGCGGCCCATGGATCTACGTGGCGGTGGCCACCTCGGTCCTGCTCGATGTCTTCCTGCCGGTGCTGCCGAGTGGCGTGCTGGTCATCATGGCCGCGACCGCCGCGGCGGCGGGCTCCGCGACCGGCGAAGTACCGCAGGCGGTGCCCGACATCCTGTTCCTCATCCTGTCCGCGGCCACCGCCTCCGTCCTGGGCGACCTGGTGGCGTACCGCCTGGCCTGGCGCGGCGGCGAGCGTCTGGACCGGGCCATCGCCCGCTCCCGCCGCCTGACCAGTGCGCAGGAACGTCTCGGCGCGGCCCTCGCACGAGGCGGCGGCCCGCTGGTCGTGGTCGCCCGCTTCGCCCCGGCCGGCCGCTCGGTCGTCTCACTCGGCGCCGGCGCCGCCCATCGCCGCGTCCGCGAGTTCCTGCCCTGGTCGATCCTCGCGGGCCTGTCCTGGGCCGTGTACAGCGTCGCCCTCGGCTATTTCGGCGGCCAGTGGCTGGGCACGACATGGCTCGCCACGGGGGTTTCGCTCGTGGCGCTGTTCGGCGCGGGCGCCGGCGCGGCGTATCTGATGCGTCGGCCCGCGCCCGCGGAGTCGGGCGCCCCCTAGGGCCCGTCCGGCCGATCAAGTCGCGGGAAATCGGCGGCGCCTTATGAACGCCGTGAGCGGGGTCTGGTGCGTGCAGCTGGGGCCTAGGTCTGCTGGGCTGCCGCCCCGCGTACTTCCAGGCCGTCCAGGAGTTCGGCGGTGGCCGCCGCGATCGCCTCGACGGCCTGGTCGAAGACCGCACGGTTGTGGGCGGCGGGGGCACGGAAGCCGGACACCTTGCGGACGTACTGGAGGGCGGCGGCGCGGATCTCCTCCTCGGTGGCCTCTTCGGGGATCACGGGCGGACGGAGTGTCTTGATGCTGCGGCACATACGTCCAGTGTCGCGCGTACGCCGACGTCCGGTCGCGCGCGTACGCCGACGTCCGGTCGCGCGCTCACGCCGACGACCGGTCTCACGCTCACGCCGACGCCCGGTCTCACGCTCACGCCGACGACCGGTCTCACGCTCACGCCGACGACCGGTCTGGCGCTTACGACGGGCCCCGGCTGTCGTCCCCGTCTCCGTCCCCGGGGTATCGATACGTCCCTACCGGCTGCGATGATCCGCTCCGAGGCGGCCACCCTTCCCGGGGGCCGACCGGCGAGAGGATCGAACCACCATGGAGACAGCACAAGTCACGCGTATGACCGTCGCGGTACTGGGCCCCGGCGGCGTCGGCGGTCTGCTCGCCGCGCTGCTGGCCCGCGCCGGGCACCGGGTGATCTGCCTGGCGGGGGACGAGACCGCGCGGACACTGGGCGCGGACGGCATCCGCGTACGCAGCGGGCACTTCGGCGACTTCACGGCGCGGGTCGAGGCGGACACCGAGCTGCGTGAGCCCGTCGACGCGTGTCTGATCGCGGTCAAGGCCACGGCGCTGGAGGCGGCCCTGGAGCGCGTCCCGGTGAAGGCGCCGGGCGCCGGGCTGCTCGTACCGTTCCTGAACGGTGTCGAACACCCGGCGGCCCTGCGCGAGCGCTACGGCCCCGACCGGGTGGCCCCCGCGGTGATCCGCGTGGAGTCGGCTCGCGTGGCACCGGGGCTGATCGAACACGGCAGCCCCTTCGCGGAGGTCGACCTGACCGGCGAGACGGTGGAGCGGGAACGGCTGGACGCACTCGCGGGCGCGCTGGAGGGGGCCGGGCTCGGCACCCGCGTCCAGGACGGTGAGGCGGCGACGCTGTGGGCGAAGATGTCCTTCCTCGCCCCGTTCGCCCTGCTGACCACCCGGTACGGGCTCCCCCTGGGTGACGTACGCACCCTCCACCGCGAGGAACTGGCGGCGCTGGTCGAGGAGACGGCGGCCGTCAGCGCGGCGTGCGGCGCTCCGGCCGACCCGGCAGCAGCCCTCGCCCGCTACGACTCCTTCCCGCCCGCTGCCAAGTCCTCCATGCAGCGCGACGCCGAGGCGGGCCTCCCGCTCGAACTGGACGCGATCGGCGGGGCGTTGTTGCGGGCGGCCGAGCGGTACGGGGTGCCTGTGCCGGTGGCGAGCGGGCTGGTGCGGGAGTTGGCGATGGCGGGCCGCTGACCCGCGGGCCTTCAGGGGCGACGGGCTGCTGGCCCTCTGCCCCTCAGGGGCGACGGGCTGCTGGCCCTCTGCCCCTCAGGGGCGACGGGCCACTGACCCGCCGACCCCCAGGGCGCCGGGCTGGCCCATGATGTCGCTGTTCTTCCCCGGCGGAGACGAGACGCCCGACCCGACCCCGGGGGCGGGTGTCGCCGACCCGCGCCCCTGGGGTCTCGTCAGGGGCGGGTCTTCGCCAGCAGTTCGACGATCTCGGCCGTCGTCCCCGTCTCGCCGAGGCGGGGGAAGATCCGCTCGACGCTGTTGCGGTGGCTGTCGGGGTCGGGGTCGGACATGGCGTCGGTGGCGAGGGTGACGTGGTAGCCGTGTTCGTGGGCGGCGCGGGCGCTGGACTCCACGCCGATGCTGGTGGCGATGCCGCCCAGCACGATCTGGGTGATCCCCCGGCGGCGCAGGTGCACATCGAGGTCGGTGCCGTGGAAGGCTCCCCAGTTCCGCTTGGTGACGGTGATGTCCTCGGGGCGCCCGGCCAGCTCGTCGACGATGACGTCCCAGCCCTCCGGCCAGCTGCGGGGCTGGCTGCCGCCGTCCGTGCGGCCGGGTGCGGCGTCCGCCCCGTCCGCGGCGAAGCTGACCCGTACGAGGATCACGGGGAGGCCGTGACCACGGAAGGCGTCGGCGAGTTCGCCCGCGCACTCCACGACCTCGGCGGCGGGGTACGGGGCGAGGGCCGGGTGCCCGACGACCCCCTTCTGCAGGTCGATGAGGACGAGCGCGGTACGGGGGTCGAGCGTGCTGAGAGCCATGATCAGGAGGCCTTTCGAGGAACGGGGGTGATGGTGCGGAGGGAACGGTCCAGGAGGGTCACCGCCAGGAGCAGTACGGCTCCGGCGAGCATGAACAGGGCCAGATCGTGCAACCCGTGGGAGTCGGCGCCGTGGGCGAAGAAGGTCGCGGTGGCGGCGGAGGCGCCCATCGCGCCGAGGTAGGTGAAGGTGCGCAGCAGCCCGGCGGCGGAGCCGATGCGTGCGGGGTCGGCCTGCCGGTAGAGGGCGTTCTGGTTGGCGAGGCCGAGGAGGCCCTGCGGTACACCCATGAGGACGCCGACGGCGGCGAGCAGCCAGACGGGGCTGCCGGAGCCCACCACCAGCAGCAGCGAACAGGCGGCGATCTGTACGAGGCCGCCGACGACGAGCTTGGCGCGGACGTCCTCACGCCGTCCGGTGGCGGCGGAGACGGCCAGCGCGCTCAACGACAGCGGCAGCAGGAGCAGTCCGGCGGCGGACGCGTGCAGCCCACCGCCCTCCTCCAGCCACTGCGGGAAGCCGTACAGGAAGCCGTAGACGGCGGTGAAGCTCAGGAACTGGCGCAGAAAGGTGGCCAGCATGGGCAGGTTGCCGCCGAGTACCCGCAGATCGATGAAGGGCTCCGCGACGCGCAGTTCCCGCAGGACGAGCCCGGTTCCCGCGGCCGCCGTCACCCCGAGCAGATACAGGTCGGCGATCTCCGGCTTCATCAGGAACACCATCAGCGAGACGAGCATCGCGGCGAACAGGACCATGCCCACGAGGTCCACGGCCTGCTTCGTACGCGGTGCCTTGAGCCGGTGCTTCGGCAGCCGCAGCGCCCCGAGCACCAGACAGGCCAGCGAGAGCGGGACATTGACGGTGAAGATGACGCGCCAGCCACCCGCACCGATCAGCAGTCCGCCCAGGGTGGGGCCGATGGCGACGACGGTCTGGTTGGCGACCGAGAGCGCGGTCAGGACACCGGCCGGGCTGTCCTGCCCGGTGCGCTCGGCCTCGCTCCGGGTGAGGGACATGGACGCGGGGTACGCGGCCGACGTACCGAATCCGAGCAGTACCCGGGCGGCGATCAGCGCGCCGAGAGACGGGGCGAGGGAGCCCAGCAGTCCGGCGACACCCACCAGTGCCGTACCGATGAGGTAGAGGCGACGGGGTCCGTGTGTGTCGACCAGCCGTCCGACGACGGGCTGGCCGACGGCGGTGGCGAGGTAGAGCGCGGAGACGAGCCACGCCGTCTCCGAGGCCTGCGCCCCGAAGGCGGCTCCGATCGGCACCAACGCCACCGCGATCATCGAGGAGTTGATCGGGTTGAGGATGGAACCGAGGATCATCGGGGCGATGAGCCGCCGGTCGAATCCCGCGGGGGCCCCGCGCGGCGGCCGGGTGGAGCGGGTGAGCTTGGGTATCACGGGCGGGTGAGCCGTTCCCTTGCGTTCACGGGCGGGTGAGCCGTTCCAGTACGGCCATCGCCTCGACGACGGTCTGCCGCTCGGCCTCCGTGCAGTGGTCCTGGAAGGCCCGGGCCAGCCACTCCTCGCGGGCCTGCCGGGTGCCCTCGACGCGTTCGCGACCGGCGGCGGTCAGCGTGACGAGTTGGCGGCGGCCGTCGGACGGGTCCGGGTTGCGTTCGACGAACCCCTGCTCGTCGAGTGCGGCGAGCGTGGCGGCCATCGACTGCGGGCGGACCCCCTCGGCCGTCGCCAGCGCACTGGCCGTGGCGGCCCCGCTCTTGCTGACCAGCGTGAGCGCGGACACCTGCGAAGGTGTGAGGTCCTCCGTCTCGGAGACCTCCCTGATCCGCCGCCGCAGCCGGCTGAACGCCACCCGAAGATCACGCGCGGCACGGGCGGCGGACCCGGAGATGCCCTCGTCGCGCTCCATGTCCTCGTCGCTGTCGTCGTCCATGCGGCCAAGCTAATTCCTACAGTCCAGACTGTCCAGTCTGAACTGAACAGCCTTCCCTGAGGAACTCCTGGCAGGTCCGGATGCACGCCGACCCCTCGGCGACGTATCGTCACCGATGTCTCAGACATGGAGCCCAAAATGACCACACCGCGGGACCTGTTGATCATCACCATGGACGTTTCGTCCAGCCGTCCCGTCGAGCAGGGCGACCTGTCACTGGCCCTCGCGGGAGCCGAACTGGTCGACCTCCTCGGCGCCCGGGCACTCACCCTTGACGACGACCGCATCGTGCCCGGCCCGCAGGGGACCGTGGGCGATCGCCTGCTGGACGAGGCCGCGTCGTCGCTCGTCCGACAGCAGCCGTACGAGTCGGTCGAGGACCGGCTGTGGCGGCGGGGCCGTGACCTGTCCTCGGCCTATCTCGCCGACCTGGAAGCGGAGGCCCAGCCCACCTCACGCCGCCACCGCTGGATTCCGGGCCGCACCGACCGAGCGGAACCGACCGACTCACCGGCCCGTCGCCGGGCGACCGACCGACTCACCTCCGGCGAGCCCGTCCTCGCCGCCCTCGCGGCCGCCGTGGGCATCCAGGACGCGGGGCCCGAAGAGGCCACGACCATCACCGACGACGCGGTCGCGACCGTACTGGCCGCCGTGCACGACGCCATCACGGAACTGGAAGCCGTACGGCAACGGAAACGTGTCGAGGACGCGGCCTTCGACAACATCTGGCGAGGGATGTAAACAGTCGGCCCAAGGGGGGTGGGGACATGAGCGAGAGCGACGGTCGGCTCGGGGTGGCCGTTCGGGCGGGCGACGCCGAGACGGTGCGCGCCTTGGTGGCAGCGGGCGCGGATCCGGACGTGCTTGATGCGGACGGACTGCCGCTGCTGTGCGTGGCTGTGGCGGCGTACGACGGACCGGTCGCCGGCGCGTTGGTGGTGGGCGGCGCGGACCCCGACCGGGTGCTGCCGGACGGGAGCACGCCGCGGTGGCGGGCCGTCGACGGCGGCTCGCCCGCGGTCTGCTTGGCGTTGCTGGACGACGAGCTCCGCCTGCGGCTCCCGGCAGCCACCCGCGAACGGCTCCTCGCACTGGCCCGGGGCTGGTACGAGACGGGCGCGGTCGAGGAGTTGCGGCGCAGGACCGGCGCATCGGGTCCCGCCATGACGGTCCGGGTCCAGGACGACGACTACGACTGGGTCGATCAGGTCTCGCTCGGCGGTCTCGTCGTACGAGCCGGGCACGGCTCCATCCTGACCTCGCTGGAGTGGGCCTTCCGTATCCCGACCCCCGTCGACGAGCTGATCGCCCGCGCCGTCGAGCAGCCGGACGAGGACCATGTGAACTGGTCGACCGTCCGCTCGATCCTCTCGCAACGCCTCAGCCATGAGACCTGGTCGGCCGTGGTGGCCCACCACCGCGCCCCTGACCCGGCGCGCCGCCGGTTGGTGGTGGATTACCTGCGGTTGCGGGCGGTCATGTGTTTCGACCGCCCCGACCCCTACGAGAAGGAGGAGAGCGAACTCCTGGCCACCTGGGCGGCCGAGGAGACGGACAGCGCGCTACTCGCGAGGGTGCTGGACATCTTCCTCGGGTACGAGCATCCCGGCCAGGAGACCATCGGGCTCCGTCACGCCGGCCATCCGGACCCCCGCGTACGCCGCGAAGTGCCCTACGCCCTCTGCAGGGACTACGTCGCCCGCAGCCTCGCAGCCAGGGCGGCACTGGTCACCCTCACCCGCGATCCGGACACCCGGGTTCGGCTCAGCGCGTGCATGGCGGGCTCGCGGGACGCCGACCTCCGCCCTGACATCACCCGGGCGTTGCTCCTCATGGCCGAGGATCCGGATGCCGAGACGCGGGGTGCGGCCGTTTCGACCCTGGCCGAGGTCCAGGACCTGCCGCGGGCCGTCGCCGATGCCTTGGCGGGAATGCTCGACGACGACGACCTGCTCGTACGCCTGGCGGCCACCTACGGTCTCGCCCGCTGCGACGATCCGCGCACCGCCGAGGCCATCGAGCGACTGGGGCCTCTCCCAGCCGCCTACGAACACGACCACCGGCCCAGCGCGCTCTGGCGGTGGAGTCGGCGGAAGGCGAACCCGGGCAGCGAGTAGTGGTGACGGACACCGTCGGGGCTGGTTCCCGCGCGGTTTTCTGCCGGACCGATCAGGATGGCCAGTGGGACCGGCGGTAGGGCCCAGGACGATACTTCCGTATCTCATGAGGAGGCCGGCTCGTGGTTGAGTCGCAGGCCGTGATCGTCTCACCGGCCAGGGCCACCGTGTTTCTGGTGGCCACCCTTACGCCAGGCCACGAGGACACGGTCCGCGATCTACTGGAAGACCTCTCGGGTCTGCGGCGTTCGGTCGCCTACCGCGCGCCCGACGACGAGCTCACCTGTGTCGTCGGCATCGGATCGGCGGCATGGGACCGGCTGTTCAGCGGGCCGCGCCCACAGGAACTGCATCCGTTCGCGGAGTTGACCGGTGAGCGCCACCGGGCCCCGTCCACGCCGGGCGACCTCCTGTTCCACGTGCGGGCCCGTCGTATGGACCTGTGCTTCGAACTGGCCCGGCTGATCGCGGAACGGCTGAGCGGCGCGGTCACGGTCGTCGACGAGGTGCATGCCTTCAAGTACTTCGACGAGCGCGACCTGCTCGGCTTCGTCGACGGCAGCGAGAACCCGGAGGGTGGGACGGCGGTCGAAGCCGTGTTCATCGGCGACGAGGACCACGCCTTCAAGGGCGGCAGTTACGTGATCATCCAGAAGTACCTGCACGACATGACCGCGTGGAACGCCCTGCCGTCAGGCGAGCAGGAGAACGTCATCGGGCGGACGAAGCTGGCCAACATCGAACTCCCCGACGAGGTCAAACCCGTCGACTCCCACGTGGCGCTCAACGTCATCACCGATGAGGGCGGCAACGAACTCAAGATCGTGCGGGAGAACATGCCCTTCGGCAGTGTCGGCGACGGCGAGTTCGGCACGTACTTCATCGGCTACGCCCGTACTCCGGCGGTGACCGAACGGATGCTGCGGAACATGTTCCTCGGCGACCGGCCGGGCATGCACGACCGCATCCTCGACTTCTCGACCGCGCTCACCGGATGCCTCTTCCACGTGCCGACGGAGACCTTCCTCGACGACCTTCCCGCCGCTCCCGGCGAAGGCCTCACCTGATCGCGTCACCTGATCGCGTGGCGTGGCAGCGTGCGAGTCCCCGGCATAGCCTGAGGAGAGGTGCCGGGGACCGGTCCACGCCCGGCCGGTGAGAGGGTGAGAGTCTTGACTGCCTCCCATGACGACCAGGAGCGGCCGGAGCCCCGGGAGGCGCCGGAGCCCCAGGAAGCACTGGAGCCCCAGGAAGCGCTGGAGCCCCGAGTGGGGCCCGCCGCCGAGGGCGATCCGTCTTCCCACCCCTACCACCACCCTGCCGCGGGCTGGGGCGCGGCCAGAAGCGTGGCCAAGGTTCTGGTGCACGAGCGTGCCCTCGTGGACGGTCCCCGGGCGATCATGCGCATGAACCACGAGAACCGGGGCTTCGACTGTCCCGGCTGCGCCTGGCCCGACGACACCAAGGGCCTGCACCTGGACATCTGCGAGAACGGCATCAAGCACGTCACCTGGGAGATGACCCACAAGCGGGTCGGCCGTGAGTTCTTCGCCGCCCACTCCGTCACGGAGCTGTCCGGCTGGAGCGACTTCGCCCTGGAGGACGCGGGCCGGCTCACCGAACCGATGGTCTACGACCCCGAGTCGGACCACTACGTCCCGATCGGCTGGGCCGACGCGTTCGACCTGGTCGGCGGTGCCCTGCGCGCACTCGACAGCCCGCATCAGGCGTCGTTCTACACCTCCGGCCGCCTGGGCAACGAGGCCACCTTCCTCTACCAGCTGATGGCCCGCGAACTGGGCACGAACAACCTGCCGGACTGTTCGAACATGTGCCATGAGGCGAGCGGCCGCGCCCTGCGGGCGTCGCTGGGCACCGGCAAGGGAACCGTCGACCTCAAGGACTGGGAGGCCACCGACGCCCTGTTCATCATGGGTGTCAACGCGGCCTCCAACGCGCCCCGGATGCTGACGGCCCTGGCCGAGGCGTACCGCCGTGGCGCCCAGATCGTGCACATCAACCCCCTGGTCGAGGCGGCCGCCACCCGAACCATCGTGCCGCACGACTTCACGGGCATGGCGTTGAACAAGTCGACGCGGACCAGCACCCTGAACCTGCAACCGCGGATCGGCGGCGACATGGCGCTCATGCGCGGTATCGCCAAGGCGGTCCTGGAGCAGGCCGAGACCGATCCCAAGGCGCTGGACCGGGAGTTCATCGACCGCCACACCACGGGCTTCGACGAGTACCGGACCCGGTGCCAGGAGACCTCCTGGGAGGAGATCGAGCGCCAGTCCGGGGTCGGGCGGGACGACATCCTCAAGACGGCGCGCGTCTACCGCGACGCCGACCGGAGCATCTTCAGCTGGTGTCTGGGGATCAGCCAGCACGAACACGGCGTCGACACCGTCCGGGAGATCGTCAACCTCCTTCTGCTACGCGGCAATCTGGGCCGCGAGGGAGCGGGACCGTCCCCCGTACGCGGGCACAGCAACGTCCAGGGCAACCGGACCTGCGGCATCGACCACCGGCCCACCGAGGAGTTCCTGGCGCGGCTCGCCGAGGTCTGCGAGATCGACCCGCCGGCTGCGCACGGTCTGGACACCGTCGGCACCATCGAGGCGATGCACCGCGGGGACGTGAAGGTGTTCGTCGGCATGGGCGGCAACTTCGCCCTCGCCGCGCCCGACACCCCGTACACCTGCGCGGCACTGCGCAAGTGCGAGCTCACCGTCCAGGTGAGCACCAAGCTCAACCGCAGCCATCTCGTCCACGGCAGCCGGGCGCTCATCCTGCCGTGCCTGGGCCGTACCGAAAAGGACCAGCAGCGCCGAGGCGTCCAGAGCACCTCGGTCGAGGACTCGATGAGCATGGTCCACCTGTCCGTCGGCATGCGGCGTCCGGCCTCGCGGCACCTGCTGTCCGAACCCGCCATCATCGCCGGGATGGCCGGCGCCGCCCTGCCGGACGGCTCCACCCCGTGGGAGTGGTACGTCGAGGACTACGACCGCATCCGCGACACCATGGCCCAGGTCCTGGACGGCTTCGAGGACTTCAACCGCCGGGTACGCCTGCCGCTCGGCTTCCGGATCAAGCAGCCCGCCCGCGAACTGGTCTTCCTCACGCCGTCGGGCCGGGCCGAGTTCTCCGCCGCGCCGCTGCCCGACGTGGTCCCGGCCCCCGGCACCCTGGCGCTGAGCACCCTGCGCTCCCACGACCAGTGGAACACGACCATCTACTCCGACAACGACCGCTACCGCGGCATCAAGAACCTGCGCACGCTCGTCTTCATGAACAAGGACGACATGCGCGAGCGCGGCGTCTCCGAGTTCGACCCGGTCGACATCACCAGCACCGCCAAGGACGGCACCCACCGCCACCTCGACGGCTACCTCGCCATCCCGTACGACATCCCCCACGGCTGCGCGGCCGGCTACATGCCGGAGATGAACGTCCTCTGCGCGATCGGCGACTACAGCACCCAGAGCGACCAGCCCCTCATGAAACACGTCAAGGTCACCATCACCCGTGCGGGCTGAGCGACGGAGCGGGTTGCGAAACCGCGATCCGGCCAACACCCTTGCCCTCAGGTTAACTTCAGGTTCTAGGGTGCCTGCATCAGCGACCGTCCACAGAGGGAGCCGCGCATGACGGCACAGCACCTTTCCGACGCCGAGCTCGCCGCCCAGCCCGCCGCGTACTGGACCGGAGTGGCCTACGAAGCCCTCATCGCGTTCACCCGTGCCCGGCAGGCTGAACACGGCTTCACCCAGCCCCAGTTCTGGCTGCTGCGCAACCTGTCGAAGAACGATCTCTCACCCGACGGCCGCTCTCGTCGATCGCGACGCAGTGGTGGTGGGTCTTGCCTGCATCGATGCCGGCCCAGATCGCGGTCAAGTTGTGCCTCCGTACGGCGTGGTGCTGGTACCTCCCGACGGACGACCTCGCTGTCGATTCCCTACGGAGCGATCATTCGCAATTCCTAATTGGCAGCCGAGTCGTCGTGGGACGTCGGGCGGCCAATCAATGCCAGCCACAGTCGGCAGAAGGTTGAAAGCCACACCCCACGCCCCTGGGTGGACCAACCATACGAAGGGCTGGCCCGGTCCCGTGAAGAACGTAGGGAAGGTTGAGTGAGTGCTCCTAGCTGGAGCGGGCGTCCGCCGCGCGGACGCGGAGCTGTTCGCGAGGTTCACCGAGGCGGACGTCATCAAGGCCGTCCGCCGGCGGTATTGACACTGGCTACTCCTCGGGCTCCCAGGCGATCAGATGCTCGAACACCTGCTGGTCGCCTTCGATCTTCAGGTCCCTCAGCGTGAGGCGACCCCAGACGAAGAGGAGCAGCTGCTCCGCCGTGCCCGTGGCCGAAGCGGAGGCGGGCGCGGCGCCGTCGGTGAGGGGTGCGGGCCAGGCGCCGGTGCCGTCCAACGCGAGCAGCCAGGAGCGGCCCTCGGTGGCGTGGTAGTGGATGGTGGCGGCCTCGTGCGGCCAGGGCGCCGGGGTGGAGTTGCAGGTGTCGAGGAACTCGGCCACGCCGTCGATCGCGACGTCCGCCGGCATCGGCTGCACAGCGCCTGCGGCGAGCTGGGCGTCGTAGGTGTGCACCAGCACCTCGTGCACCCGGCGCCGGGCAACGCCCCAGGCGTTCGCCGGCGACACGCCGGCGCTCCACCACGCCCAGCACTCGCGCTCCGGACCGGCCTCGCGCAGCGCCCTCAGCAGCAGCTCGTTCGACTCGGCGTACCAGGCCAGCAGCGCCTCGAGCTCGCGCGGTACCTCCGCGGCATCCTTGCCCGGCGGAGCCTCGGCCGGGCCCGCGGCGACGATCGCGGCCCACCAGCGCTGGCCCGTACCCAGGTGCTGCACCAGATCGAACAACGTCCACTCGGGGCAGGACGGCACCGGCGCGTCCAGGCTGGGCGCGGCGGCAACCGCACTCCCGAACGCGGCCGACCGCTCGTCGATCAGTTGCAGCAGGGCGGAGAACTCAAGACTCTCTGTCACATCGCTTACCTATCACCCCGGCTCAGCCGACCGCACCCTGTTTTCCAGCCCGTCAGCTGCGGGAGTTGGAGCACCTAATAGAAGGCCTGGTCGTAGCCATATCCCCTTCCTGGCTGGCCCGTTGAACGAGTCATGGGGAAGGGGAACGGTCCTCCGCGGATGGTGCCGGATGACCTGTGGGGGCGGATCGAGCCGTTGCCGCCGGCCAGGCAGCGGCATCCGCGCCATCCCGGTCGGCTACCACTGGACGACCGTGGCTGCCTGCAGGGCATCCAGTTCGTGCTGCAGACCGGGATCCAGTGGGAGTGGCTGCCGCAGGGGCTCGGCTTCGGGTCCGGGATGACGTGCCGGCGCCGACTGCGGGACTGGCACGAGGCCGGGGTGTGGGACCGGCTGCACCAGCCCGCCGGCCATCTCCTTCGGCGCGTGCAGCACGGTGATCAGCGACCAGACCTCAGGCGATCGACCCAGCGGCCAAGGCCTCGACGTGAGCGGCGGGGGCGCGGCTGACGTGGTCGACGGTCCTCTGCGCCGACCTGGCCGGCTTCGCCAGGGCTGCGCCCCCAACGGGACGGACACGGTGCCCAATCGGGTCCACGGGACGGTGAACCATCCTCCCGCCCGGGTGTCGCGTACCCAGACATGAAAACCCAGCGGTCACCAGATTTCGCTGACAATGCTCCACCTCCGCTGTGAGAGATCACGCCCCACCCGTTCGCGTGAAGTCCCCGAAGGAACTCGCATCCCAAAATCGAACAGGCGTACCATTGCCGCGTGGCTGCGACCTATGACTTTCCGAGTGACCTCCTGGCCGGCCAGGAGGAGCTGCATCAGGTCCGGGCCGAGCTACTGGCCCTGCTGAAGCGACTCCCCTGGTCGGTCGAACCGCTGGACGGCTTCAGCGACGCCAACGGCTGGCGCAAGGTAGAACGCCCCGCCTCCCCCGGCTGGACCGCCGACGAACAGGCCGAGGTCGAAAAGCTCCGTCGGCGAGAGCGCGAGCTCGCCGTGTTCGTGACCTGCCACCGCTTCTGGTCGAAGGTCACCCCCGGGGAAACGGTCCATGCCCGCGCGAGCCTCAAGCACGCCCACGAGGACCCGGCGTGAACGCGCCGACTCAGCCGGCCTTCGGCGAGGTCCGAAGAGCCTGAGGCGTAAGAAGCGTCCGCCGGAGCGTCTCGAAGGCGGTGGGGCGCGGGCGGTCCGCCAGGAGGTCCCGTACCCGAAGAGCGCACTCTCGCGGGCTGAGAAGGCTGGTGTCGACGTCGAGGTCGTGCAGTCGGTGGGAGTGCACCTCGCCGTACTGCAGGGCGGCCAGCCCCCGCTGCCGGTCCCCGCGCTCGTTCTCCCGGCGTTCCAGCTCGGGCAGCGGGCACCTGACGCCGACCAGCACCGTGTCCTCGGGCACGAGCAGACCGAGAAGGTCGAGCAGCCGCCAACGACGGCTCAGCGGATGATCGACGACGAGATTGTTGCCACCGGCCGCCATACCCGCGACGGCACGGTGGAATCCCTTGGCCGTGCGGTCGATCTCCGCCTGAAGATCGTCGTCGGCGATCTCACCACCGCCACGCATCGCATGAAAGGCGTCCACCGGCATGTGGAACCACGTCCCGTCGAGCACATCGAGGAGTTCCCGGGCGATGCTGCTCTTCCCCGAACTGGACGTGCCGTTGAGCAGAATGACGGTGCCCTCGGCCACGGTCTCGGGGATACGCGCGTTCTCCGGGTCCGCGATCCCTTGAGCCGCCTCGGTCGCCATGGTGTCGCCCTTCCCTCCGCCGTACAGCCATGATCTCGAACCGGGCGGGTCAGGTCGTGCTGGGGCTGTGCAACACCGAAGCGAGTGCGGGAAACGGGAAGGCCCAGGGCTCAGGGAAGGTTCTCCCGGCCTGGGCCTTCATCGCTATATCCCGGTGGGCGCGGACGGTTTCGAACCGCCGACATCCGCCTTGTAAGGGCGGCGCTCTACCACTGAGCTACGCGCCCAGGACGAGTCGACAGCCTACATTGCCCGGGGGGATGCCCTGCAAACGCGTATCCGGGGGCCGGGTTCGGGGACCAGCACGGGACAGGCCCGGGAACAGCCCGCGACCGGTTCGGGGGTTTGCCCCACCTCCGACCCGGGAGTCACCCGGATCCCCCCGCCGCCCGCGGATCCGTACGTTCGAAGAGCGTCGGAAGAGCAGGTGCCCGAGAGGCCCGGCGCATGTCGCGGTACTTCTCAGGGGGAGACCTTCATGGCTCGCACAGTACGTAATCCAACCGCACGTACCCATACCCGCACAGCACGTACGCGCACTCGCGCCGTCGCCGTCACCGGCGCCGTGGCCGTCGTGGCTCTGCTCGCCGCCGGGTGTGGTGCCAGCGCCGGGGACGACGAGGAACCCGAGCACCGGTCCTTCGCCCTGAACGGCCGCACGCTCACCGTCGACTCCGACGACTCCGCGCTCGACCTCGTCGTGGCGGACTCGGACGAGGCCGACAAGGTCGAGGTCACCCGCTGGTTCCAGGGGAGCGTCGTGGTCGGCGGGGAGCCCGAGGTGACCTGGAAGATGGCGGACGACCGGCTGGTGCTGCGGATGAAGTGCTCGGGTGTGGTCGCCGACTGCTCGGCCAGGCACCGGATCGTGGTGCCGCGCGGCGTCGCCGTCACCGTGAAGGACGCGGACGGAAGCGTGAACGCGCAGGGTTTCAAGGACGCGCTGAGCATCCGTACGGCGGACGGATCCGTGCGGGTGAAGGACTCCTCCGGGCCGCTTGACCTGCGTACCGCCGACGGATCCATCCACGCGGACGGCGTCGACTCGCGGCGCGTGCAGGCGCGTACCGAGGACGGCTCCGTACGGCTGGAACTCGACGCCGTCCCGGACCTCGTGGAGTCCCGCACCGCGGACGGTTCCGTCACCATCGCGCTGCCGCAGGAGACGTACCGGGTGACGACGGAGACCGGTGACGGCTCGGTGGATGTGTCGGTGCCGCGGAGTGACGCCAGTTCGCATGTGGTGTCCGCCCACACCGGCGATGGGAAGATCACGGTGCGAACCGCGAACTAACCAGCCCGTGTGTTCGTCCTTAACGGGTGGGAGAATGACACCGGGCAGGGCGTATCACCACACGGGAGAGGGATGTGACGGCGACACCTTCAGAGCCGTACACGGCGTCTGTGCCATGCGCGCAGGCAGAAGGTGGTCGCCGCCCGCCGGGCTCCGGGGCACGCCGTGCATCCGGTGTTCCTTACGCCGTCTCCTACGCCGTTCGTGACGCGCTGACCCTCATGGCCCTGCCGCTGCTCGTCGCCCTCGCGCTGCCCGCGGCCTTCGCGGGCGGCGGCACCCGGCGCTGGTTCGGCGGGCGCGCCGAGGGGCAGCGGGCCGAGGCACAGGCAGCGAAGGACGCCGCCGCGGCCGCCTTCTACGAACTCGACACCGCCCAGCGTGATCTGCGGATCTCGATAGAGACCATCACGGCCGTCGACGCCTCCCCGGCGGCCCGCCGTGCCGTCTCCGACTTCGAGGCGCTGGGGCGGCGCATCGACGAGGCCAGTCAGCAGTACATCACCGCCGTCGACGCCCACGATCTCGACCGGGACGAGCTGGAGGCCTCGATCGCCGCCCAGGCCCGCACCGAGCTCACCGCCGCCAAGGACGAGCTGGGCCGGGTCAAGACGGAGCTGGACCGGTTCGAGCAGGGGCTCGGGCCACTGCTCGGCAAGGCCGAGACGCAGCTCGCCCGGCTCGCCCCGTCCGTGGAGCGCGCCCGCCAGGCCCTGCTGGCCGCCTCGAACGCGCTGGACGGCGTACGGGGGTCGGGGCTCAAGGCCGACGACCTCGCCGCCCGGCTGGCCGCCCTCGGACCCGAGCTGACCAAGCTCAACCAAGGCGCCGGACAGCACGGCGTGCCGGAGACTCTGGAGCGCGCCGAGCGGGTCTCGAAGGAGGCCGAGGCGGTGCGGACGGAGGCGGAGCGGCTTCCCGAGCGGGCCGCCGAGATCGACCATCGGCTGGTTTCGCTGCGGACCCGCGCGCAGGCGCTGACCACGCGATCCGGGCAGGTGGAGCCGGTGCTGAGCGAGCTGCGGCGGCGGTTCTCGGCCGCGTGCTGGCAGGACCTTCAGCACGTGCCGGAGCAGGCCGCGGAGAGCGTACGGCAGGCCGAGCTGAAGCTGAAAGAGGCGCGGACCGCGCGTGACGAGCAACGCTGGCCGGACGCGACCTCCCTGCTGTCGACCGTCCGGGCGCTGCTCAACAACACCGACGAGGCGGTCTCGGCGGCGGGCGACCGGCTGCGGCGGCTGAACGCCGTGGCGAAGGACCCGCAGCAGGAGATCGACCGCACCCGCTTCGCCATCCGTGACGCCCAGCGCCTGGCCATGGCGGGCCGCAACACCCCCGACCCGCGCCAGGCCCGCCCCCTCGACGAGGCGGTGGCCCGCCTGGAGCACGCCATCACCTCGCTGGAGGGGCGCCACCCGGACTACTGGCACTTCCTCACCGAGACCGAGGCGGTACGGCAGACGGTGGCGCGGGTGGTCTCGCAGATCCGCGAGGAGCGGGGCGGCGGGGCCTGAGCACCGGGGTGGGCAGGGCTCCGGGGCGACGGAGCCTGAACACCGCGTACGGCGCTGGGAGCGGCGCGACCTGAGCGGCGCTTGCGCTTACGGCTCTGGGTGCGGCGGGACCTGAAATCCGCATACCGCAACACCACGTGCAGCCCCGGGGGTGGCGATCCCGGTGTCCCGGGCGGATCCTGAAGATGCGTACGGCCTCCGCTAAATGCGTGAGCGTGAGGAGGCGGACATGGCCACACACGTACTTCGCCCGGGAACCAGGCGGCGGCGCATCGACTTCGACGAGCATCTGCCCGTCGATCACCGCCTCAGCACCTTCTACCGGATCGGCGCGGGCCTGATGGGCCTCGTCCTGCTCGCGTTCGGCATCCTGGGGCTCATCGACAAGGTCGGCTTCTTCGACACCCGCGGGGACCAGGTCGCGGGGCTGAGCACCAACGGCGCGCTCAGCGTGCTGTCGATCTGCGTCGGGCTGCTCCTGTTCGCGGGGATGGTGATCGGCGGGAACTTCGCCTCCACCCTGAACATGGTCCTCGGCGTCCTCTTCGTCCTCAGCGGCTTCGTGAACCTGGCGCTGCTCGACAGCGGCGCCAACTTCCTCGCCTTCCGCATCCAGAACGTGCTGTTCAGCTTTGTCGTGGGCGTCATGCTGATGTTCTTCGGGATGTACGGAAGGGTCGGCTCGGCCCTGCCTCACGACAACCCGTACTGGAAGGCCCGCCATCCCGAGCGGCAGGAATACGAGCAGCGTCTGCGGGCCAAGGCCCACGCACTCGCCCTCCAGCGGGCGGGCGGGCGCGAGCTCCGCAGGTGACCCTCGGCAGAGGCACGGGGCGCCAGCTAACCTGGGCCCCATGCCTCGCTACGAGTACCGCTGCCGGACCTGCGGCGACACGTTCGAAAAGAGCCGCCCGATGGCGGAGTCCTCCGCCCCTGCGGCCTGCCCCGCCGGCCACGACGACACGGTGAAGCTGCTGTCGACGGTCGCCGTGGGCGGGTCGGCCTCCGCGCCGGCACCCGCCCCGGGCGGCGGCGGTGGCGGCTGCTGCGGCGGGGGCTGCTGCGGCTGACCTACACGTGTTTCGCCCCCGCCGCCCCTTCCCGTCCCATCCCTGGGGCTTCGCCCCAGACCCCAGACCCCAGGCCCCAGACCCCGAGGGGTTGTCTGGATTGTCTTTTGGCTGCGGACCGGTGGGGGCTTGTCGCGCCGTTCCGCGCGCCCCTAGGAGGGGCGCGGGTCGTGGTGTTCGCACCCACGCAAGAGATCCCGCAGTATCCGCTCCCCCGCCGCGACCCCGAACTCCGCAAGCGCCGTAACCGTGGGCGCCGTCCACCCCGCCTCCGCCAGTTCTCCATGCCCCGGGCGCCATCCCCGGTCGGCGGCGAGCAGGAGGTCGGCGTCGAGGAGAGAGTCCCCGGCGGCCAGCGTCAGGGACGCTCCCGTGCGCCGCGCGACCTCGTACATCGCCGCGCTCTTGGTGAGCGGCTTCGGTACGGCGTAGATCTTGCGGCCCTGGAGGGACACGGTCCAGCCGCGGTTCTCGGCCCAGACGGCGAGTTCCTTGACCCAGTCCTCGGGGAGCAGTTCGCGCTCGACGACGAGATAGGCGAACAGGTCCTCGGCGACGCGGTGTTTGCGGACCCAGGCCGGGTCGGCGGTGGCCTCCATGTGCTCGCGCACCTCGGTGAGTGAGGCGCACTCGCTGGCCAGCCGTGCGGTGACCCGCGCGTACCAGTCGGGGTCGGAGACGCCGTCGACGAGCAGGTGCCCGCCGTTGGCGCAGATCGCGTACTTCGGGGCGGGGCCCGGCAGGCTGATGCGCTGGTACTGCTTGCGGGTGCGGGTCGTGGTGGGGACGAAGTCCGCCACCTCGCCGAGTTCGGCCAGCAGGGCGGCCGCGGTCTCCGTCATGTACGACAGCGGCCTGCTCTCGTGCACCTCGACGCAGAGCAGCCGGGGCGCCTGCGCGTCCGCCATGGTCAGCGAGAGGGCGGCGGCGGAGTAGATGAGCGTGCGGTCGAGGTCACTGGCGACGAGCACCTTGGGCGAGGCCGTCGAGGCCGCCGGGGCCGACGCGGAAGTCTCCGAGACTCCGGGCATCAGATCGTCACCGTCCTGCCGTCGGCACCCGTCGCACCGCGGGTGAACTTCGGGTGGATCAACCCCACGCAGGTGTACGGGAGTTCGGCGACCTCCTCGACGGGCACCCCGCGCTGCTCGGCGAGCAGGCGTACGTGGTCGAGGTCGGCGCCCGCTCCGGCGCGGGCCAGGATCTTCCAGGGGACGCGGCGCAGCAGCACCCGGGTGGTCTCGCCGACGCCCGGCTTGACGAGGTTCACGTCGTGGATCCCGTACTCCTCGCTGATCCGCTCGACGGCCCCCCAGCCCTCCCAGGTGGGCGTGCGGTCGGCTGCGAGCAGTTCCTTGGCCTGGGCGCAGGCCGCGTCGGTGATGTCGGGGAACCGAGCGGCGACGGCGTCCAGGAAGTCGACGGAGACGTCGGATCCGGCGAGCTCGCGGTAGAACTTCGCGCCGTGGAAGTCGTGTTCGCCGACGAGGTCGGAGCGCAGGACGGTGCGCGAAATCAGGCCGGACACCGTCGAGTTGAGGCAGGCGGAGGGGATGAGGAAGTCCTCGCGGGTGCCGTACGTCCGTACGCACGAGCCTGGATCGGCGAGCACCGCGATCTCCGGGTCGAAGCCGGTGACTCCTTCGGCCTCCTCGAACTCCCTTATCGCGTCGGCGAGTTCGCGGGTGATCGCGCCCTTGCCGGTCCAGCCGTCGACGAACACGACGTCGGCGGGGTCGTGGTGGGCGGCCAGCCAGCGCAGCGCGTTGGCGTCGATGCCGCGGCCCCGGACGATGGAGACGGCGTAGTGCGGGAGGTCGAGGCCGTGCCGGTACTGGGCCCAGCGGCGCATCAGGACGCCTACCGGGGTGCCCGCGCGGGCCAGCGACACGAGCACGGGGCGGGGTGAACGCTCGGCGAGCACCAGCTCGGTGACCGCGCCGACGGCCTGGGCGATCCGGGCGGCCGAGGTGTCGAGGGCCGCGTGGAACAGCTCCTGGTAGTGGGCGCTCGGCTGGTACTCGACCGGCAGCGACTCCGCGTAGTGGGCGCCGCCGCTCTGGATGGCCTCCTCGCGCTCCTCGGTCGGCGCCTCCAGCGTCACGTCCGAGAGGTCCTGCAGCAGCCAGCCGACGTCCTCCGGTGCGTACGAGGAGAAGGCTGGGCCGCGGAGGGGCTCGGGGAGCATGGAGGGCCTTTCGGTGGACGGCCGTGCGGGGACGTACGAGGGGACGACGGCGAGCAGGACGTTCGGCGTGTGCGCGGCGAGCTGCGCCAACAGGCCGTCCACGGCGTGCAGTTCGGGGGTGTCGGCGGTGGAGTCGACGACGGCGACGACGGCGTCGAAGCCGGCGCCCGCGACGTTGTAGGCGTAGCGCTCGCCGGGGCCGTCGCCCGGGTTGTCGTGGGCGGGGAAGACGAGCCGGCTCCGTATCGCGTAGCCGGGGTCGTCGAGGGCGAGCACCGGGGACCGGGTGGTCGTGGAGTAGCGCACCTCGGCGGCCACCACCTGCTCCAGCTCGCGGGCCAGTCGCAGCGGCGCGTACATCAGCTCCTCGAAGCCGAGTACGAGCACCCGCCGGGCGTCGTCGGGCAGTGCGTCGGCGACCCGCGCGGCCAGCGTGGGCAGGGCGCCGTCCAGCCGTATTCGCTGGCCGGGCGCGAACCCGTGCCGTCCGCCGTCGGGAACGCCACGCGGCCAGCCCAGCTCGACGCGGGTGATTCTTCCGGCACGGGAGCGAGCAAGCGCCGCGAGTGCCGCGGGCCCGGCGGGCGCCGCGAGCGCCGCCGCCTCGTGCTCGGCGACCAGCGCCTGCCCCTTCTCCAGCACCCCTTCGGGAAGGTTCACCGTGCCCGATGCCGCGGTCACCAGATCGACCCGCGCGCCGATCTCCCGGGCGAACTCGTCCAGGCGCCCCAGGTCGGCGGCGGACCGCATGTCGACCAGGGCGACGACGACGTACCGCTCGCGCGGGTAGCGGGCGTGCAGGTCACGGATGGTGTTGAGGACCGTGTTGCCGGTGGAGAACTCGTCGTCGACGAGGACCAGCGGGCCGGAGCCGGCCAGCAGGTCCGGGTTCTCGGGGAGGAGCAGATGCGAGGTGGCGTGCGAGTGGGACTCCTCGAAGCCGCCCGCGCTGGTGACGCCGGGGACGGGTCGGCGGGTGGAGTGCAGGTAGGGCGCGAGGCCGACGCCGTCCGCGACACAGTGGCCGAGCCCAGTGGCCGTCTCGGCGTAGCCGAGGACCACCGCGGCACGGCACTCCTCGGCGCCCAGCAGGTCCCGCACGCGCCGGCCGAGCGCGAATCCGTACCCGTACACCACGGACGGCGACTGCGGCACATGCTTGCCGAGCACGTTCGACACGAGCAGATGCGCCCGCTTGGGGTTGCGCCGCAGCGCGAGCCCCAGCAGGTCGCTCAGCTTCTCGTCCCCGACCAGCTCGACGCCGAGCCGTTCGGCGACCCAGGTCCCCGTCCACACCACGTTGCTCATCAATTCCTTAATCGGTAAAGGTCACTACGGAATCGGTAAAGGCCACTACGGCTGGTCGGGCCGCTCAGGTCTCAGCCGGGAAGTTCGGCCCGAGTCAGGAAGGAAGCCCGGCCTCAGTCGGGAAGCCCCGCGGCCAGCAGTTCCACGAAGCCGATGTCCTCGTTGGCGACGCCGAAGACCTCGGCACGCTGAAGGGTGCGCTCGGCCCAGGCGCGGTGCGGCTTCACCTCGTTCATCTTGTTCGTGTACGCCGACCGCAGCACACCCCCGCCGCAGCGCTCGGGCCGCAGGATGTCCTGCGCGTCGCTGTACTCCTCGTGGCTGACCACGGACAACGCGTGCACGGCCGGCACGTGCGAGGGGTGGATGCAGGTCTTGCCGAGCAGGCCGTTGGCGCGGTCGAGGGCGATCTCGCGCAGCAGCCCGTCCAGATCGTGCTCGATGAGTGTCTGGCGCAGTCCCTCGACCTCACCCTCCTGGAAGGGGCTGCGGCGCAGCTGCGGCTTGAACATGCGCTCCTGGACCCGGAAGTACTCCCACACCGGGCCGGTCACCGTGAAGCCGGTGCCGTCGGCCCGCCCGAGCACGTTCACCACGTCGGCGATCACGGAGGCGACGATCTGGACGTCGTACGCGGTCATGTCGGGCGCCCTGCGCAGTCCGTACGCCGAGCAGAAGTCGGTGACGCCGAGGCGCAGCGCGAGGACGCGGTCGCGGTATTTGGTGACCGTGCGGTGGATGCCCTCCAGGGTCTCCCTGCGGGTCTCCAGGTGCAGCAGGCCGGGCGATTCGAGGACCGGCATCGCGAAGAGGCGCCGTCCGCTCGTGTTCTCGGCCGCCGTGAGCGCCTCCAGGAAGGGGACGCCCCGCTCCTCGGTGAACTTCGGCAGGACGAATCCGGACAGCAGCCGCACCGCCGGGCCGAACCGCTGGACGAGGTCCGGGATCTGCTCGGGTTCACGGACCCGTACGAAGAGCAGGGGCAGCTCGGAGAGGTGCGGCCGTTCCGCGAGGTCGGCGAACTGCCGGACCAGGTTCTCCTCGGCGCCCACGACCTCGGAGTCGTCGATCGAGTCCTCCAGGCACAGCACCATGGAGACCACGCCGCGCCTGGCCTGCTTGACGATGTCGTCGGCCAGCTGCGGCCTGGTCGCGGGGCTGTAGAGGGTTGCTCCCAGGGCGGCCGCGAGCACGTGCGCCGGCGATTCGGCGGTGAAGACGCTCGGCTCCCGGTGGAAGAGGCGCTGCCGCTCTTCCGGGGCGATATGACCGAAATGACGCATGAATCTCCCCGTGGCGGCTAGGCGGCCAGATCTGATGTGGCCGGTAATAGTACGTATAGATCAATGTCAAGGGTTCCCACCGGGCATGAAGTTCTGGTAACTCAGCCATGTCGACCGTTCGCCGATCCCGGCCGGGGATCTTCACCCCCGCGTTGTCCTGACCAGGCCCCAGAGGGCAGGATGACCGCATGACGCACGCGATGCTGAAAGGGTCGAACGTCCCGCTGGAGGCCACAGCGGTGCGCGCGGTGCTGCGCTGGGCGCCCGGACAGGGTGTCCCGGACGTGGACGCCTCGGCGCTGCTCCTCGGCCACGACGGTCGTGTGCGATCCGACGAGGACTTCGTCTTCTACAACCAGCCCCGCCACCCCTCGGGCAAGGTCAGACTGCTCGGCAAGAAACGCGGGACCGAGGGCCTTACCGACACCATCCAGACGGATCTGTCAGGTGTCGAGTCCGCTGTCGGACAGATTCTGCTGGTCGCATCGGCCGAGGACGTCACCTTCGACCGCGTACGGGGCTTGCGCATCCTGCTGTACGACGCGTCTCTCGCGGACGCCGAACCGCTGGCGTACTTCGACATCACGCCGGAGACCGGCACCGAGACGGCGCTGATCTGTGGCGAACTGTACCGGCGCGACGGGGGCTGGAAGTTCCGGGCGCTCGGCGAGGGCTACTCGGAGGGCCTGCAGGGGCTGGCGAGCGACTACGGGATCCTGGTGGACGAAACGGAGGCCGCCGCCCCGCTGACGGACCCCGCGCCCCACGCCCCGGCGTGGTCCGCGCCCGCCGCCGCCCCCGAGACCTCCGTCCCCCTGCCGCCCGAGCAGCCCGCTCCGGTGCCGCAGCAGCCCTCGTACGGCTATCCCGGGCCCCAGGCGGCTCCGGCCCAGCCCTCGTACGGCTATCCCCAGCCGTCCAGCCAGCCCGCCTACGGATATCCGGGGCCCCAGACCGCGCCGGCCGCGGCGCCCGCGTACGGCTTCCCGCAGGCGGTCGGCACCCTGCCGGACCCGGACTTCAAACTGCCGCCTCAGGGGCCGCAGTTCATCGGGCGCTGAGCTCCGCCCTGTAGACATCCGCCTTGTAAGGGCGGCGCTCGGCGGTCGGCGTACGCCCCTGGCTAGCGGCCGGCCTTGGACTTGTACCCCCGCCCCCACTGCAGCCCCCAGCCGTACAGCCGGTCGAGTTCGGCCTGGAATCCGTAGACGAACCGCACCTCGCGGCGCACGATCAGTTCGCCCTTGACGTTCTCGATCATCACGACGGCGCAGGAACGGGCCTGCGGATGGCGTTCGTCGAGGCTGATCTCGACCCGTGGGCCGTTGCTCGGGAAGAGCGTGACGATGGCGTGCGTACGGTCGAAGGCGGGGGTCTGGTCGTAGATGTAGACGAAGACCAGGAGCCGCTGGATGTCGTCGCGGTGGTCGAGGTTGACGTAGATCGTCTCACCGGACGCCGAGCCGAAGCGGTCGTCGCCGCTGAGTTTGACGTACGGCGGGCCGTTGAGTTCGCCGAAGAAGCTGCCCAGCGGCTGGACGACGCCCTTGGAGCCGTCCTTGAGTTCGTACATGACGCCGAGGTCGAGGTCGACGTTGACCATGCTCTGGGTGTGCGCCTGGACCACTTCCGGCTTGAACGTGCGGAAGGGGTGGCGCAGCAGGCTGCCGCGTTGCGGCCCGCCTATGTCGGAGGTGCGCATCCGCCAGGACAGGTTGATGCGCAGGTTGCCGGTGGCCGCGCCCTGCTTGGTGAGCGAGACCGTGTGGTTCCGCTTGGTCAGCTCGATGGAGTTGGTGGCCGCGCTGCCCGAGTCGAAGTCGGCCGAGCGCCCGCGCCACAGGTCCTGCCAGATGCCCATTCCGCCCCCACGTTCCCTCTGTATGCCCGCGGGGCGGCCGCGAGGACTCGTCCTCGCGGC
>NZ_JBHXMF010000083.1:13942-32593 GCF_042721055.1 Streptomyces sp. NPDC058470 | reverse complement strand
GGCCGGTCCGGGCTCCCCCGGACCGGTCGCCCCGCGCAGATGCCCGGATTCCGCCGAGAACCGGCACGGGCAGCGTCGGCGACGACACGGCGGCCCCCCGGCCGGTATCCGCCAAGTCCCTTTACAGTCAGTCGAAATGCTGTGCCAGACTACGGTGATCACCATCGTTGATGATCCCTGCTCACGCCGGAGCCTGCCATGACGACCGACACTCCCCGCCCGCCGCAGATCGACACCAGCAAGGCGCATCCCGCGAGGGTCTACGACTGGCTCCTGGGCGGCAAGGACAACTACCCCGTCGATGAGGCCCTGGGTGAGAAACTGCCGGCCGAAGCGCGTGACGCGGCCCGCCAGAACCGTCAGTTCATGCACCGCGCGGCCGCCTGGCTCGCCGGCCAGGGTATCGACCAGTTCCTCGACATCGGCACCGGCATCCCCACGCAGCCGAATCTGCACCAGATCGTCCAGAAGATCGCGCCGGCCGCGAAGGTCGTCTACACCGACAACGACCCGATCGTGCTGCGGCATGCCGAAGCGCTGCTGATCAGCACTGTCGAGGGGGCCACCGACTACATCCAGGCCGATGTGCGGCAGCCCGACGCGATTCTCGAACGCGCCCGTGCCGTACTGGACTTCGACCGGCCGATCGCGCTGTCGCTGATCGCCCTGATGCATTTCATCACCGACGAGCAGGACGCGCACGGCATCGTCCGCAACCTGGTCGCGACCCTCCCCTCGGGCAGCTATCTCGTGCTGTCACATGCCGCGTCCGACCTCTACCCGGAGTTGGCGGCGCAGGTCACCGCCCAATACGCCAAGGGCGGCATAGCGCTCGCCTTCCGCACCCGCCCGGAGGTCAGCCGCTTCTTCGACGGCCTGGAACTGATCGATCCCGGCCTGACGACGGCCCCGGAATGGTTCAAGTCGACGCCGGCGCCGGAGCTCGAGGGAAACGGTGTCTACACCGCCGTCGCACGCATCCCCTGACCGGCCGCCACCAGCTCTGAAGCGGTCGCCGGCTAACCCCGGCGTCGTAGCCGTGCCGAGAGATGGTGCTGCAACGGCTCACCGACCGCAGCGAGATCGTGGACGAAGGTGAGCGTGTCGTCGTCTGTCAGCGCGTAGCGGCGACGAGTCGCGTTGACCTCCTTCGCGGTGGGGGTGAGCGCCACCTCGTGGGTGGCGAGGTCGACCGTGTTGTCGGTCGCCAGGCCCACCGCGATCTCCGCGATACCCGTTGGCTGGGTGATCAGTGCCTCCACCAGGCCGTCGGGCTGGAGCCGCCACCAGCCGCTCTCCCTGGCCGACGGGCGCAGCGGTGCACCGTCGGCATCCAACAGCCAGGCACGGGCCTCGTATCGGAGGAAGGGGCGGCCGTCGTGACTGAAGGTGACCTCCTGCGCGTACGCGAAGTCCTCGACGATCGTGGGGTACCCGCCCTGCCCCTGCCCGTACCAGGTACCCAGGAGGCCGACCACGGGTGAGAGCAGCGCGTGCGGGGCGGGCGCCTCGTCCGGTCGGTCGCCATCGGGATACGGGTGTGCCGGTACGGGGTCGAACACGGTGCGCGCTCCTGGGATCGGGTCCGGGGATGGTGTCGGATGGCAGCCTAGGGGGTCGATCCACGCGATGCTTCGCGGCCACCCTTGCGGACGAACGCCGGGGACGAGCCGCGAACGGCGTACGGATGACAGATATCGCGGCGGCGCCGGACGGTGGCCCACTCGGCGCCGCAGTGCTCCCCAGGAACCCGGCGCCAGTGCCGCGGTTGGCCGCACCACCAGGCAGAGCACCGGCGTTCAGGCCCGTGAACTCACTGTGTCGGCCAGATCCGTCAGCGCGGCCGAGCCGCGGAGAAACGTCGCAGGGCCGGCCAGCCGATCCGGCAGGTGGAGAACGGCGGCAATGTGGTCGTCGGAGTTGTCGGCACCGACCCGAATCCCGAGCTGGACGATTCCGTAGGAATCAGTCAGTCGTGCGACGCGTGCATCGTTGTGGTCCACGGCCGCGATCACGGTCAGCGCGTCCTGGATGCTCTGCGGGGTGATTCCCTGGTGGTCGGCGTATTGGCCCACCAGTTCACGCGCCGCCCTTTCGGGAACACTCCGTAGTACGGCCGCCGCGCCGGCGCTGTCGGTCACCGGCCTGGACTGCCCGGGGCGCGGTGTCAACGCGAGGGGGTGCTGCCCCATTCGAACGTCCACGCACAGTGCGTGGAGCCCGACGACGCGCACGAACGAAACCGTGTGACTGTCGAAGAACGCAATCTGTCCGAGAACCCGTAGGGCGCGCTCGACCAGCGTGGGATCCTGTGACGTGCCGGCGGTCGTCGCGGCGAGACGGACCCCCAACCGCAGATTCCCGTTGATGGCCCGGCGCAGCAGATTCTCGACTTCCAGCGCCTCGACAAGATCGCCGATCGAGCTTTTCGCCATGGTCAGTTCGGCGGCCAGCGCGGCCGGTGTCGTGGCAACGTTGTGGCTCACCGCGTCGAGGACATCGACGGCTCGGTGGACGGCCGGGGTGCGGCGCGGTTGCTCTATCCCCATGTCTCGTAGTCCTTCGCGTTGTTGCGGTCGAGTATCTGGGGCGGCAGGAACACCGCTCGCTGGACTCGCCCCGAACCGGACCGCAGGGCCACGCCCAGTTCGAGCGCCACACTGAGCAGGCGCTGCGGATCCTGCGCGGCCGATCCGATGAGCGGCCCGCCGGCCAGGATCTGCTCGACCGCCTGCCGGGCACCGTCAACTGCGACAATCGGTACCGGCTTTCCCTCTTCCACCAGGACCTTCGCTATACCCAGGCCGATCTGGTCGTTCGCCGCGAAGATGCCGTCGATTGCTTCCCCCGATTTCAGGATCTGCCGTGCCGCCGACTCGCCGGATTCCTCGTTCAGCGCGCCGGGGGCGCCGATCACGGTCCTCATGTTCGGATACTCGGCCATCGCACCGAGGAATCCGGAGATTCTGTCGGCATTGGCGGTGATGGCGATCCCGTCGACGAGCGCCACTGTTCCCTTGCCGCCCAGCACCCGCGCGATCAGACCGGCGGCGAGAGCGCCCGCTTTGGTGTTGTCGGTCGCGACGACCGCGTCGGCGCCCGATGTCGAGCTGCCGACGGCCACGACGGCGATGTGCGCGGCTTTCGCTCTGCTCAACACGTCCACCAGTCCGTCGGACGCAACCGGCTCCACCAGGATCAGGTCGACGCCCGCGTCGACGAAGTCCGCGATGTGTCTGATCTGGCTCTCCGTGGACCTGTTCGCACAGCGAACGTCCACCTGGATGCCCCGGGCTCTGGCTTCCTCGCCGAGGCGATGGCACTCGGCGAGGAAGAACGGCTCGTTCTCCGGATAGGTGAACCCCACCCGCCGGACGGTCTGGCTCTGCGTCCGCGCCATCGAGGCCAACTCGTACAGCCGCGGCCCGAACGCGTAGCTGCCGTCCACGCCCCGGGTGAGCAGTCGCTCCTCCGTGAGCGCGCGGCAGATGCCGAGCACGCTGCTCTTCGGCGCTCCGGTCAGTGCGGTGAGCTCGGCAAGGCCGCAGGGCCGGTCGGCGGCGGCGAGCGCGTCGAGCACGAGCGCTGTGCGCGAGACCGCGGGTACGCGGTGCTTCTTCTCCGACGGCGTCATCCGTTCCCCTCCAGCCAAGGTGTTGACGTCCCCGAAACCCTGACTTAATGTGCGTTCACCATCTCGGGCGAGAGTACGATATATGAAACGGTCACGCAAGAGGTTGAACGTCGTCGGCGTGATGCGAACCCGGGCCGGACACGAGATCACAACCGCCTGCCCCACCAGATGCGGGTCATCGCACAAGGGAGTGGATCGATGGTCACCTTCAACGACAGACGGATACGGGGCCCACTGGCCGCAGTCGTGGGCGCGGCGCTCTGTATGACAGCGGCGGCGTGCACGAAGCAGGGTTCGAACAGCTCCGGCGCCTCCAGCACCTCCAGCGGTTCGACGTCGTCGGTCACGGTGGCCTTCGTCCCCAAGTTGCAGGCCGCGTACTACGACGCCATGAACACCGGTGCCGAGGCCGCGGCCAAGGCCCTCGGTTTCAAGTGGGTCCTCAACGCACCTCCCACCGCGGACCCCGCCGCCCAGGCCGGCATCGTCCAGTCCCTGATCCAGCAGAAGGTGGACGTCATCGCTGTCGCCCCCGACGATCCCGACTCACTGGCCCCGGTGCTGGCACAGGCCAAGGCCGCGGGCATCAAGGTCATCACGTCCGACAGCGACGCCCCGAACTCCGTACGGTCTGTTTTCGTGAACCAGGGCACGGCGCAGGCCATCGGCGAGGCCCTGGTCGACCAGATGGTGAAGGGGATGGGAGACACGGGCGAATACGCCATCGTCTCCTGCGGGCAGACCGCGGCGAATCTGAACGCCTGGATCGCCGTCCAGAAGTCGTACGCCGCCAAGAAGTACCCGGGACTCAAGCTCGACAGCGTCGTATACGCCAGCGAGGACCAGGCACAGGCCGTGACGATGGCCAAGTCGCTGATGGCCGCACATCCCAACATCAAGGGCCTGGTCGGCGAGTGCACCACCTCGGCGCCCGGTGTGGCCCAGGCGGTGCAGGAGACCGGGAAGATCGGCAAGGTCTTCACGGTCGGCGTCGGCACACCGAAGAGCATGCAGCCGTTCCTGAACAACGGGTCTTCGAGCGCCTCGGTCCTCTGGGACGTCCAGGCCCTCGGATACCTCACGGCCTGGACCGGCTACCAACTCGCCACGGGCAAAACCCTGCAGCCGGTGAACGACGTCTCCTCCAGCCTCCCTGCGGTCAAGGAAGGCGTCATGGACGGCGTGCCGACCGTGTTGCTCGGCCCTCCGCTCATCCTGACCAAGGCCAACGTCGGTAAGTACGACTACTGAATCCGGAAGCCGGGGCCGCTCGGGCGAGCGGCATCCCGGCCTCCCAATGAGGCCAGATGAAACCGAATGAGTACACGATCGAGCAAGCCGAGGACGCCTCGATGACACCACCCCAGCACGAGGCTGCCCGGGACTCCGCGTCCGAACGAGCCCTTCTGCGGCTCTCCGGCATTCAGAAGGCGTACGGCGGTGTACGGGCACTGCGGGGTGTCGACTTCGAAGTCCGCAGCGGTGAAGTGCACGCACTCGTCGGCGAGAACGGCGCCGGCAAATCCACTCTCATCCGTATCGTCTCCGGCGCCGAGACGCCGGATGCCGGCAGCATCGAACTGGGCGACACGCCACTGGGGAAGGGCAGCACCGTGGCGGCGCTGGATGTCGGCATCGCGACCGTGTACCAGGAGCCCCAGCTGTTCGCCGAACTCACCGTGGTCGAGAACGTGTACATCGGCCGCGAGCTGCGCACTCGGGGAAGGGTCGACTGGAGGCGGCAGCGCGCCGAGGCCGAGGCCGCCTTCCAGCTCCTCGGCATGGATACACGCATCGCGGACGTCAGGGCCGGGGACCTGCGAGTGGCCGAGCAGCAGCTCGTGTCGATCGCCAAGGCACTCATCCGCAAACCGCGCGTCCTGATCCTCGACGAACCGTCCGCCATCCTTGTCGACCACGACATCGAGCTGCTGTTCAAGGCCATCCAGGCGAGTCGCCGCGCCGGAGTGGGCGTCATCTACATCAGTCACCGGCTCGACGAGATCAAGCGCATCGCCGATCACGTCACGGTGCTGCGCGACGGCGAAGTGGTCGCGACACGCGATGTCGCCGCGACGACGATCCGCGAGATCGCCCGACTGATGGTCGGCAAACAGGTCGTCACGAGCGACCGCCGGCGCGAGGCCCCATCCGGCGAGGCGTTGCTCAAGGTCGCCGGGCTCGGGTACCGCTCCGCCTTCCGCGATGTCACCTTCGACGTTTCGGCGGGCGAGATCGTCGCCGTCTACGGCCTGGTGGGCTCCGGCAACGACGAACTGGCCCAGAGTCTGTTCGGCATCCTGCCGCCGACCGCCGGCACGGTCACGGTGAACGGACGAAGGGTTCCGCTGCGCAGCCCCCGTGACGCGCAGAACGCCGGAATCGGGCTCGTTCCGGCGAACCGGAAACTGCAGGGCGTCTTCGGTGACAAGAGCATCGCCTTCAACCTCGGCCTGTCCAGCCTGAGTCGGCTGAGCCGCTTCACCTGGGTGAAACGACGCAGCGAGCGACGCCTCGCCGAGACGTACATGGCGCGGCTCGCGGTGAAGGCGCCGGACTCCGCGACGCCCATCGCGTCCCTGTCCGGCGGCAACCAGCAGAAGGTCGTGATCGGCAGGCAGTTGGCGACCCACCCCCGGGTGCTCGTCCTGCAGGAACCCACCCAAGGTGTCGACGTCGGCGCGAAGGCCGAGATCCATCGGCGTGTGTTCGACCTCGCCGCCACGGGCAGCGCGGTCGTCGCCTCCTCGACGGATCTGGAAGAGGCGCTGACGCTCGCGGACCGGCTGATCGTCATGCGGAACAGGACGGTGGCCGCGTCCTTCGAACGGGGCACACCCGGCGTCGACGTCCTGGCCGCCGCCGCCGGCGATCTCGACGGGGGCGCGGCAGACGAAACGGAGGTGGTGTCGTGACCACGCTGACCACGCCGCGGACGAACGCCGCACAGCGGTGGCGGACCGCCCTCGCCGCCGTCGAGGGGCCCGAACTCGTACTCCTCGGCGTGCTCGCCTTGCTGTGGGTGGGTCTCGCTCTCGGAACGGACACCTTCCTCAGCGGCGTCAACGTTCAGAACATCCTGTCGTCGGTTGCCCCGGTCGCCCTGATCGGGATCGGGATGACGGCCGTGATCGTCACCGGCGGAATCGACGTCTCGGTGGGCAGCGCTGTTGCCGTGGTGATGGTGGTGGTCGGCGAGGCCATCACGACGCAGCACGCAGGGATGGGAACGGCCCTGCTCATAGCCGTGGTCGTAGGCGGCCTGCTGGGCGCCTTCAACGGCGTGGTCATCGCGCTGACCGGGGTCCATCCCATCGTGATGACCTTCGCCACGCTGAACCTGTTCCGGTTCCTCTCACTGGAGATCTTCGGCTCGGGAAACCTCGACGGTGTCCCCGACACCTTGCAGCTACTCGGCGGTGGCGGCAGCGGACGGCTGCTCGGGGTGCCGAACTCCTGGTGGCTGAGCATGCTGATCGCCGCAGCGGTGTGGGTCTACATGCGGCACCGGCCTTCGGGCCGACACTGGTACGCGATCGGTGGTGACGCCAACGCCGCACGCCTGGCAGGCATCCGGGTCAGGCGCCGGGTGATCGCCGCCTATGTCCTGGTCGGTGTGATGACCGGCCTTGCCGGATGCGTGCTCATCGGCAGCGGCGGCACCGTGCAGCAGAACAGCGGCACAGGGCTGGAGCTGAAGGTGATCGCGGCAGTGGTGATCGGTGGCACGAGCATCCTCGGTGGCCGTGGAACCGTCCTCGGCACCCTGCTCGGTGCCCTGTTGGTCGGTACCGTGACCAGTGCCGTGACGATCCTCAACTGGCCGTCGCAACTGGCCAACCTGTTCGTCGGGATCTTCATCGTCCTCGCCGTCGGAACGGACGTTCTGCGGGAGCGTCGCAGGAGGGCACTATGACCATTGACGAGGCCCCCTTCGAATCAGTCGACATCGATCCGCTGCCCCCGCCCAAGGGCCGGGTCCGTCGCTCCGCGGCGATACGGTGGCTGCTCACCGACCGGATCGCCCTGCTGATCGTCCTGCTGGTGGTGCTGCTGGTCTGGTTCCACTTCCTCAGCGTCGGTGACTATCTGCTCGCTCCGTTCAGCGCGAGCTACCTGGCCGGCTACCTCGCCTACTTCGTGCCGATATTCATGCTGGCCGTGGGCGAAGCCTTCGTCATCATCGGCGGCCGCGGCGGGATCGATCTGTCCGTCGGCGGGACCGTGAGTCTGGTCAGTATCGTCTTCGGGTACGAATACGCCTTCTGGCACTGGCCGTTGTGGCTGGCGATCGTCGCGGCGATGGCCGGTGGCGCGGTGCTGGGCGCGGTCAACGGCCTGCTCATCGGCGTCCTGCGCATCCCTGCGCTGATCGCCACGCTGGCGACGAGCTACGCCTACAGCGCGCTGGCGCTGACCATTCACAACAGCGCCCCGATCGCGACGGCCAGTATCCAGGATCTGACGTCGCTCACCCGCAGCGTTTCCGTGCCACTGGTCGGCGGCCTGGTGCCCGACATTCCGCTTCAGGTACTCACGGTCTTCCTGCCCACGGCCGTGGTCGCGTGGTTCCTGCTGCACCGCTCCACCTACGGCCGCCGGCTTTACGCACTCGGCACGAACGAGACCGCCGCCCGGTTCGCGGCCATCTCGGTGGGACGCGTGCGGTTCACGGCCTACGTGCTGTCGGGAACGATCGCGGGACTGGTGGCGGTGGTGACCGTCGCTCAGTTCGCCTCGGCAACCACCGACGCCGGCACCTCGGGCGCAGGTATGACGCTTCCCGCGATCACCGTCGCGGTTCTGGGCGGCGTCGCGATCTCGGGCGGCGTCGGCCGCGTCGGCGGGGTCGCTCTCGCGGCACTGCTGGTGACGTGGCTCAACGCGGGAATACTGCTGCTGTTCAACAACGAACAGTCCAGCAAGCTGCAACTGTTCGCCCTCGGCGGCCTGTTGCTGCTGGCCGCGCTGCTGAACGTCTTCATCAGCCGCTTCGCGCGGCGGATCCGGTCATGAGGACGGTGAGCTGAAGAGCAGTCGGCCGACGGCGCGTTCCGCTCCGGGCACAGTGGCAGCCCTGCGCCCGGCTCCTGCAGCCCGGCCCGTGTTCCCACCGCCCCACTCCCGCCAGTCCCCACAACCTTGGAGAGAACAACGATGTCCATACTCGACACCTTTTCCCTGTCCGGGAAACGCGCTCTGGTCACCGGCGGGAACCGCGGCCTCGGGCTGGCGTTCGTCCGGGGCCTGGCCGAAGCAGGCGCCGATGTCGCGTTCGTGGCCCGGGACGCGGAACGCAACGCCTCCGCCGTCGGCGCGCTGGCCGCGGACGGCGTGAAGGCGCAGGCCTTCGAAGTCGACCTCGTCTCGGACGACGGCCCCGCACAGGCCGTGGCGGGAGCCGTGGAACGCCTGGGCGGCCTCGACATCCTGGTCAACAACGCCGGCATCGCGATCCAC
Organism: Streptomyces sp. NPDC058470; assembly: GCF_042721055.1. Lineage (NCBI taxonomy): Bacteria > Bacillati > Actinomycetota > Actinomycetes > Kitasatosporales > Streptomycetaceae > Streptomyces > Streptomyces sp. NPDC058470. The sequence goes on along the minus strand of NZ_JBHXMF010000083.1, from coordinate 23,499 downwards.
CGGCCCTCGCTCGAAATCCCCGACGAGGAATGGGACTTCGTCCTCGATGTCAATCTGCGCTCACTGTGGCGCATGTGCCGGGCGGCCGGCGCCTACATGAAGGACACGGGCGGCGGCAGCATCATCAACATCGGATCGATCAGTTCGCTCATCGTGAACCGGCCGCAGTGGCAGCCCTCGTACAACGCGTCGAAGGCGGCCGTCCATCAGCTGACCAAGTCGCTGGCGGCCGAGTGGGCCGAGTACGGCATCCGGGTCAACGCGCTGGCCCCTGGATACGTGAAGACGGAGATGGCCGCGGTCGATGAGCCACAGTTCCGGCAGCACTGGATCGAGGACGCGCCGATGAAGAGGTACGCGCTTCCGGAGGAGATCGCACCGAGTGTCGTCTACCTGGCCTCGGACGCCTCGTCGTTCATGACCGGGTCGGTCGTCGTCATCGACGGCGGCTATGTCCTGCACTGAACGAGAGCCGAGGGCAATGAAGATCACGCATTTGGATTCCGGGTCCCTGGCCGGAGTCGACGAGCGGGTCGCGACACCGACGTACGACCGCACCCAAGTGGCCACGGGAATCGCTCACTTCGGCGTCGGCGGATTCCACCGCTCGCACCAGGCGATGTACCTCGATCGCCTCCTCGACAAGGGCGAGGCATTCGACTGGGGCATCTGCGGCATCGGTCTGATGCCGAGCGACCAGGTGATGTCCGACGTACTGTCGCGGCAGGACAATCTCTACACCCTCCTCACCCGGGCGACGGACGGGCAGCGCGAAGCGCGGGTGATCGGGTCGATCGTGCGCCACCTCTACGCACCCGGCCAACCGGACGACGTACTGGACGTCCTGGTCGACGAGCGCACCCGCATCGTCTCCCTCACCATCACCGAGGGCGGCTACAACCTCGACCCCGTCACGGGCCGGTTCGACCCGACCGCTCCTGACGTCGCCCGGGATCTCCGTCGTGAGCCGGGCGAAGCGCCACGCACGGTGTTCGGCTACGTCATCGAGGCGCTGCGCCGCCGCTGGGACGCGGGACGCGCGCCGTTCACGATCATGTCGTGCGACAACATCCAGTCCAACGGAGGCATCGCCCGCGCGGCGTTCTCGGCGTTCGCGTCACTCGTCGACGCCGAACTGGGAGAGCGGGTGCGCACCGAGGTCGCCTTCCCCAGCTCGATGGTCGACCGCATCACCCCGATCACCACCCCGGCCGACATCGCGGAACTCACCGAGGACTACGGCATCGACGACGCCTGGCCAGTGGTCTGCGAGCCCTACACACAATGGGTGCTGGAGGATGCGTTCCCGGCCGGCCGTCCACCGTGGGAGACCGTGGGCGTTCAACTCACCGACGACGTCGAACCGTACGAGCTGATGAAGTTGCGTCTCCTCAACGCGGGCCACCAGGCCATCGCCTACGCCGGACACCTGGCCGGTCACACCTACGTACACGAAGCGGCCCGCGACACCCAGCTTGCCGAGTTCCTCCTCGGCTATATGACCCACGAAGCCGTCCCCACCCTGAAACCCGTCCCCGGTATCGATCTCGACGTCTACATCCACAGCCTCATCGAGCGCTTCGCCAACCCCTTCATCCGCGACACCATCGCCCGCCTGTGCGCCTTCACCTCCGACCGCATCCCGAAATTCCTGCTGCCGGTCATCAACAAGAACCTCGCCGACGGAGGCGAGTTCGCGAGGTCCGCGGCGGTCGTCGCCTGCTGGGCGCGCTACGCCGAAGGGGTCGACGAAAGCGGCGCTCCCATCGAAGTACAGGACGCCCTGCGCGACGAACTGGTCGCCCGCGCCCGTCAGCAGTACGAGAACCCACTCGCCTTCATCGAGAACGAGTCGCTGTTCGGTGCGCTGGCTCGCAATCCGGAGTTCGCCGACAGGTACAGGTCGACGCTGGCGTCACTGCACTTGCTGGGAACGCGACGAACGATCCAGAACCTCAACTCCTCGCTGGCCGAGGACCAAGCACAACGCCTGGGAACACGTTTCGGCAGCTAGCAGGGACGGCTGTGGCGAGGTTGGTGTCGCGGGTCGGATCTCGATGCGCGGAGTCAGCACGCCTGAAACGGCTCGGGGGCCGGCTCCCGGTCGGTTCGGTTGAGTTCCGCACTCACGACGCGCGTACACAGGACCACGGCGATGGCCGCGATCACCACGAACACGAGCATCACCGTGCGCGCGGCCACGTACTGGGAGGCGATGCCCAGTACCACCACGGGAACCGACAGTCCGATGTAGGCGCCGAGGAAGAAGCCGGCGAGCACCTCGGCGCGTGACTCGGGTGGGGCGGTGGATCCGGCGGCGCCGAGTGCGCCACGGAAGGCCAGGCCGCCGCCGGCGCCACTGAGCACTCCGCCGATCACGAACATCGTCAGGCTGGGCAGCCACATCCCGCCCGCCAGGAGCGCGAGACCCGGGACGAGTACCAGCGGGCCGACGCGCAGAGTGCGCTGCAGCCCGGCTCGGCTCATCGCGATCTGGGCGAGCGCGCCCGCGGCGAACGCGGCGAACGCCACGGCGCCGGCCACCGCGTGCGAGTCCTGGTGCATGGTGCCGGCCAGGAACGACGGAGCCAGCGAGTTGAACACACCGAAGACCGCGAACGCTGCCATGCCCGCGGCGATGGCGCCGAAGAACGTCCGGCGGGCGTGCCCCGGCACCGCGACGCGCTGCGGCCGGTAACGCGGCGCGGGGACCGGGCGGTCGGCGGTCTCGGGTGAGACCGCGACGAGTACGGCAAGCACGGACAGGACAACGGCGAACAGGATGTACGGCAGCCGCAGCGGTTGCGGCGCGTACTGGGCCAGCAGTCCGGAAATCAGTGGCCCGACGCCGATGCCGCCCAGGTTCGCCGCGGTCGCCACGACCTGGGCACGGCGGGGAGAGCCCTTGTCGCCGCCGGACGCTCCGAGGTGCAGTTCGGCGAGGTAGGCGGTGGCCGTCGCGGTGGTCAGACCGACCGACACCCCGCTGATGACCCGGGCCACGAGGAGTCCGGGCAGGCTGGGCTCGAAGAGGAAGATCAGCGCGCTGGCCACGTTGACCAGTAGCGCGGGCACGAACACGTTCTTGCGGCCCGCCCAGTCGGACACATGGCCGCCGAAGAACAGACTGGCGATCACCCCGACCGCGTACACGGCGTAGACGACGGTCAGCATGATCGTGGAGAAATGATCACGCTGCTGGTAGAGCACATAAAGGGGCGTCGGTACTGCCGAGAACCCCATGTTCAGCAGGAAGGCCACCGTGGCGGCCCAGAACCCGAACGAATGGTGCCGGAGTCGCCGCACGTGCGCGGGGTGACCCTCTCCCTGCTCGTGTCCGACGGTGACGACAGAAGTCATGACGTGGTTCCTTATCGCATGGCCGAGGGGTGAGCGCAGCATCGCCGCCGCGTCTCCTCCCCCTGAGCCTCCGCCCATCACGGTTATGCTGTCCAACGAAAACTGGGCATGACGGTGATGAATCTGGAGCATGACATGGAGCTGCGGCACCTGGAGCACTTCGTCGCTGTCGCCGAGGAGCGCAGCTTCACCCGCGCCGCAGCAGGCCTGCACCTCGTGCAGTCGGCGCTGTCCGTGTCGATCCGGTCGCTGGAGCGCGAGCTCGGCGGCCGGCTGTTCGACCGCACCACCCACTACGTCGAGCTCACCGACGCCGGCCGGGCGCTGCTCGTCGAGGCGCGCAACGCACTGGCCGCTGCTGACGCCGCCCGGGACGCCGTCGCCGCGGTGCACGGCGGGCTCCGCGGGACCGTGCGGGTCGGCATCATGCACTCGATGACGCTGATCGACCTGGCCGCCGTACTGACCCGCTATCACCGGGAACGGCCGCAGGTGCAGATCCTCCCGAGCGCCGCCCAGGGCGGGTCCACCGAGTTGGCGCGCCAGGTGATCGACGGCAGGCTCGATCTGGCCTTCGCCGCCCTTCCCAGCGACTATCCGCCCGGTCTGACGGTGCACCCGCTGGCCTCAGAGCCGATGCTGCTGGCCTGTCCGGAGGACCACCCGTTGGCCCGCCGCCGTGTAGTCCCGCTCGCCGAACTCGACGGCGAGCGGTTCGTGGACTTCCCGCCGGGGTGGGGCACTCGGCTCGGCGTCGACCGGCTGTTCCTGGAATCCGGGGTGCGGCGCGAGGTCACCGTGGAGGTGGCCGACGTCCCCACGGTCGTGGAACTGGTCAGGGCGGGTTTCGGCTTCGCGTTCCTGAGCGAGTCGCTGGCCTCCGGCTCCCGTGCGGTCGCCCTCCGGCCGGTGCGACCGGAACCGGCGTTCGTGATCTCCCTCGTCACAGCGTCCGACCGTCGCCCGTCCGCCGCCGCCCAGGCGCTCATCGACCTCATACTGACCACGTTCGCCGGCCCGCAGCCAAGCGCCTGACCGGGCGAAGGTGCTCAGTGGTCCCGCTTCACTCCGCCCCCGGAGCCGCCGTACTCGCGCGGATCACCAGTTCGGGGTCGAAGAGGAGTTCACCGACGGGGACGTCGCGGTTGCCGACCAGGGCGATGACACTCCGGGCCACTTCCGAGGCCAGGCGGTCGGCCGGCTGACGGACCGTGGTGAGCGGCGGGTCGACGAAGTCCATGATCATGGCGCCGTCGTAGCCCACGACCGACACGTCGCGCGGGACGTCGTACCCCTGGCGGCGTGCCCCGCGGATAGCGCCCAGGGCCATGTAGTCGCTGGCGGCGACGATGGCTGTGGCGCCGCGGCCAAGGAGCGAGATCGCGGCGGACTGGCCGCCCTCCACGGTGTAGGACTGACGGACCACCCACTGCTCCGGGTCCTCGACACCGCGTTTGGCGAGCGAGGAGAGGAAGCCGCTGACCCGGCGGTCGGCCGGGCGGTTGCCGACCGGGCCCGATGCCATGCCGATGCGGCGGTGGCCGAGCCGGTGGAGGTGGTCGACAGCGAGTTCGGCGGCCAGCAGGTCATCGGTGGAGAAGACCGGCGCCTCCCCCACGCCTTCGAACTGGCCGTTGACGCCGACGAACGGGATCCGCCGGGAGCGCAGGAGTTCGTACGCCTCCGGGTCCGCGCCCTCGATCGTGTTGCTGGCCGAGAGGAAGACGACGGCGGCGACTCCCCGGTCGGCGAGTGAGGTAACGAAGTCCAACTCCTGTACTCCGCCCGGGAAGCACGGGCACAGGATGGTCTTGAGGCCGTGCGGGGCGAGGGTGGACTCGATCCGTTCGCAGACGTCGGCGAAGAACGGGTTGGAGACGAACTCGGTGATGGCCGCGATGAGTTGACCCCGCGTCTGCCGCTCGTACCCGAGGTCGGCCATGGCCTGCTCGACCGCCTCGCGGGTCTTGCGGGACACGCCCTGGCGCCGGTTGATGACGCGGCTGACCGTGGCCTCGCTACCTCGACTACGTCCAGGCGCAGGAGTTGGGGCCGGAGGGATCGCCCAACATCGAGTCGACGACGTACCTACCCGACATGTTCTTCAGGAACAACCGCAACGACACCGCCTGGACGTGGATGAAGAAGATCTACGGCCAGCGGGAACTCCAGCACGTCAACTCCAGCCAGGGGCCCAACGGTGACTATCCCGGGGTGTCGTTCTCCCTGGTCAGCCAGACCGTCGAAGGCCTGATGGGCATCCGGCCCGACGCGGCGAACCACAAGGTGACCACGCAGTCGCGGCTCCCGTCCGGTATGAAGTGGCTCCGGACGGCGGACGTGCCCATCGGCACGAGCACGATCACCGTGCGGCACGACGGCGCGACGAAGTCCACGCTGACGAACAACGCGCGCAGCGGCGCCTACCAGTGGGAAGCCCGCTTCCGGGGCGTCCACAAGAAGATCACGGTCAACGGTGTCCCACAGCGCGTGCGGACCAAGACGGTCGACGGAGTGACGTACACCTACGCGACGCCGACTGTGCGGGCGGGTGCGACGGCGGCGGTGCGGGTGACCGACTGACGCGAACACTGCCTCCTGGTCCGCGAGCGGAGGCCCGCGCTGCCGACCGGGGCCGGCAGCGCGGGCGCAAGGAATCACTTGGTGCGGTAGGCGTCAACGATCGTCTGGGCGAAGGTGCTGCCCTTGCGGTCCGTCAGCCGGGCCCGGAAGGAGACCGAGCCTCCCGCGGCCGGGTTGTCCACCGTCACCGTGCCATGCCGCACGACGAGCGGGCGCCAGGTCTCGCCGCTGTCGTAGGACACGGACACCTGAAGTGCCGCCAGACCAGGTCCGGCGGCCGAGCCCTGCACGGTGACCGGAACCGACTGCCTGGCACCGGCGGTGCCCGTGGAGTCGAGGTCGAGCTCCGGGGTGTAGCGAATGACGCTCGTCGGCAGCGCGACGGCTGTCGCGGTGTGGCCCGAGGTGAACTCGGCCTGCCAGGTGACCGTCGAACTGACCGATGCCACACCGGTCTTGGCCCGCTCGACGGTGGTCACCACGCGGTAGCGCGCCTTGTCCGCGGGCAGTTGGAAGCCGGCGTCGTCGAGCACGCCGTCCGCCGTCGCGTACTCCTTGCCGTTGCGATAGACCGTGGTCGACGCCGTGTCGTACGCGCTTCCTCCGTCGTGGCCCTCGCCGTCGGCGAAGGGCACGATGCTGCCGGTGAGGGTGTCGCCGTCCCGGACCAGTCCCTTTCCGAGGCCCTCGCCGAGAACCGGGCCGAAGACGCCGGTGTTGACGGTGGCGGTGTGACTGCTGCCGCTGGGGTACGTCTTGTCGGGAAGCCGGTACGCCGCCTGAACGGTGCCGTTGGTGGGTGAGACCTGCTGAAAGTACTCGCTCCAGCGGTAGTCGCCCTGCAGGTACACCGTCCTGGTGCTCGGCAGTTCCGTGTAGAACCCCACTGCGCCGAGCGGGAGATCGGGCGCGACAGTCCAGTTCACCCCCAGGGCTCCGGCTGCCGACGCACCTTGCCGCAGCGTCAGCTTGGCCAGATCGTCCCAGGTCACATGCTGCGTGTGACCGGTGTAGAAGGCGTCCTCAAGAGTGTCCGCGATGTGGTACTCGGTGTCGCCGTTGTACCAGTGCGACCCGAAGTGAGAGGTCACCTCGCCCGGCGGCAGCGGGTCGCCGATCTGGGCGGTGCGGGTACCGGCCGGGTCCCCCGTCAGCCCGACCGTGGTGCTCGTCCCGGTTCCTTCGTCCTTGACTGTGGTGGACATGAACGAAGTGAAGCTCAGGGCCTTGGAGTCCGGCAGCGACAGGTCGATCGGCTGTGTCTTCCGGGCATCGACCTCGATGGTCATGTCGTGATCGACCGTCAGCTTCGGCGCCATGAGGTAGTCGAGGCCGTAACCGCCGGTACCGCCTCGCGCGAAGGTCTTGCCCACGACCGTGTAGTCGCCGGCGGCCACACGTACTGTCCCCGTGCCGTCGCTTCCCTGGACCAGATCGAAGGAGTCTCTTCCGATGCCGACAAGGTAGGCGGCCCAGTCGTAGAAGCCGGGCGTCGAGCCGTCCCGGCCAGTGGCCTTGAAGGTGACGTCGTACGTCGCCGCCGCGCGGTCCACGGCGCCGACGCTGCGCACGGTCTGACCGCTGCCGGTGGCCGTCACCGTGACGCTGTACGCGCCGTCGGCATCTCCCCCGATCCGGGTGTCCGCGCTCACGCCGACGCCGGCCGTGCCGCCTGCGGGCACGGTGACCTGCGAGGTGCTGAGGGTGAAGAAGCCCAAGGGGGCGGCGGCGCCGTTCGGGCTCGTGCCGGTGGCGGCCAGGTCCAGGGTCACCGCCTGGTCGCCGTCATTGCGATAGGTGATCGTCTTGGTCAACGGCTCGTCGTCGGTGTGCGGCCATGCCACGGCACCGAAGTTCAGCGAGGTGGGCTCCGCCACGACGGTCTGCCCGGTCGCGCGGACCAGGTCGACCCGGCCGGTGCCCTGCTCGAACACGCTGTAGTCGCCCGGGGCGGTCGAGCCGACCAGCGCCGACTTGATCTGCTGCCCGCTCCAGCCCGGGTGCTGCTGGGCAAGGAGCGCCGCCGAACCTGTGACGTGCGGGGTGGCCATCGAGGTACCGCTGATGGTCACGTACTCCGGGGTGGGATGCGGGGCGTCGGGCAGGGTGCCCGCGGCCGAGGCGGCGGTGATGTTCACGCCCGGTGCGGTGACGTCGGGCTTGACGCCCCCGTCCTCGAAGCGCGGGCCTCGGGAGGAGAAAGACGCGAGGACGTTCTGCTTGTCGACGGCGCCGACGGTCAGCGCGGACTCGGCGACGCCCGGAGTCCCGATGGTGCTCGCGGCGGGACCGGAGTTACCCGCGGCGACCACGAACAACGCCTGGTCGGACAGCGCGTCGACGGTCTCTTCGAGGGGGTCGGTCCCCAGGGTGTCGGTACCACCCAGAGACATGTTCACGACGTCGGCGCCCTGCTCGACGGCCCACTCCATGCCGACAACGATGTCGGAGGTGAGGCCCGATCCGGCGGAGTTGAGCACCTTTCCGTTGAGCAGCTCCGCGCCCGGCGCCACCCCCCGGTACTTGCCGTCCGAGGCCGCGCCGGTCCCGGCCGCGGTCGAGGCGACGTGTGTGCCGTGCCCGTTGTGGTCCTGGAAGTCCGCGTCAGTGCTGAAGTTCTGCTGGGCGATGACCTTGCCGGCCACGTCGGGGTGACTGGTGTCGATACCCGTGTCGAGGATGGCGATCTTCACGCCGGTACCGTCGTAACCCGCCTTCCACACCTCAGGCGCGCCGATCTGCGGCACGCTCACGTCCAGCGCGGCCTTCACCACCTTGTCGAGGCTGATGGAGGCCACGCCCGGCGCCAGTTCACTCACCCCGTCCGAGGTGTCGGTGAGCGACGACCACGCCTTGGCCGTCTCCTGCGGGCTCAGGACGAGCGCCTCGCCGTCCACCGCGTCGAGCTCCCGGACGGCCGTACTGGTCTGCGCGTGCAGGCTGGTTCGTGCGGCCGGGTTCTCCCTGCTGTACTCGACGATCACGGGTGATCCGCCACCCGCCAGGTCGGCGTACTCGGAGCGGCCCAACTCCGCCGCGTCGAACAGCTCACGGTCCAGCTTCCCCGTGGAGATCAGCGGTTCGACATCGGAGGGGATCACATAGGTGTGTCCGCCGCTCTCGATGGTCTGGACGGGGACTGCTTCCCGTCCCTTGGCCGGGGTGACTCCCGCGACCGTTCCGTCCTGGCCGAGCAGTACGTGGTCGCCGGTGATCAGAGTGACCGTCCGGGCCGCGGTCGTCGCTTCGGCGACCGCCGTACCCTCGCCGTCCGCGGAGGCCGGTGGGGCGATGGTGAGCCCCGTCGTCATGGCCGCCGCGAGGGTCAACGCCCCGGCTATGGCGGTCACGGAAGGTCTGTTGCGTCTTGCTCGCAGCACTGTTGTCCCTGTCCTTGATGGGGGTCAGCAGAGAACCGATGAATGCTCAGACTTACAAGCTTCAAGCATTCTGTCAGGGGCTCGTCAATGAGGCCACCATCCCCTGGGGTGCTGGAGTGACGGGTGAGTTCAACTCCCTTTCACAGTAAACACCTTGAGACGTATCGTCCGAGACACACGAGGAAGTCGGCGAGGGCAGGGGGGTTGGGGGGGCAACAGGGGCGAAACCCCCAC